>NZ_BAAGXY010000039.1:0-93614 GCF_054779595.1 Angustibacter peucedani | reverse complement strand
AGGTCGGGCGACGGCTTCTTCGGCCAGGCGCTGCAGGCCGTCGTGGCGACGCTGCGCACCGGTGCGGGGGTCCGCGGCGCCGTCGGCCGCGGGCTGGGGTGCGGACCAGGCGTCGACCGCGGCCTTGAGCGCGGCGCCGGCCCGCTTGGTCAGCAGTCCCTCCAGGTGCCACATCCCCGAGCTCAGCGGAGCCATCGTCACGCCGCGGACGGCGTCCTGGCGCGTCTCGTCCCGCGCGAGCCGGTCGTCGGCGTCCGGGTCGAGCGTGGCCTTCAGCTTCGCGGCCAGCTTCGCCAAGGCTTTCGGATCGAGCCGGTCGACCTCGCCCAGCAGCACTGCCTGGGTGGCCGCGACCGCCTCAACCGGGATCACGCCAGCCGGCACGTGCGGTGGCAGGAGCGAGGTCACGGTGGTGGCGACGACGTCGGCCTGCTCCCCGCTGATCACCCCCGCCAGCAACGCGTCGCGGGTCGGCTCCAGCTCGGGTGCGGCGGGCGATCGGTAGAACGCCTCTGCCCGTGCGGCGATCCGCGCCGCCTCGCCCGGACTCACCGTGGGCAGCTCGCGGCGCAGCCACGCCGCCAGGTCGCGACACCCGGTCTGCCGCGGCAGGCCACGCTGCATGGCTTCTGCCGCGAGCTGGATCTTGGCGACGTGCGCCAGCCGCTCGGCGTGGTCGTGACGGCGCAGCTCAGCACCCAGGGCATCGCCCGCGAGCTGCCACGTCGCCGTCGTCATACATCACAACCTATCGACGACCACCGACAGAACCGTTGCCCCGCAACGGATCTGTGGACGACGCGCCATACGAACCCGTGATGCCCCCGACCACGAGGTCAGGTCTCCACGACCGCCGTGAACTCGCTCGTGAACCGCGTGTCCTCGGCGTCGGTGAGGTCGCGCTGCACCTTCAGCCGCTGCTTCGTCGCGTCGTCCGGGAACATCAGCGGGTTGTCGGCGAGCTCGGGGTCGAGCTCCCGCATCGCCTCCTGGGCGCCCTTCACCGGCGGCACGTACTGGACCCAGGCGGCCAGCGCCGCCGCGACCTCGGGGCGGTAGTACCAGTCGACCAGCTGCTGCGCGTTGGCGCGGTGCGGCACGGGCGCCGGCATCATGCAGTTGTCGGACCACAGCTCGGCGCCGCTCTCGGGGATGACGAACTCGAGGTCCGGGTCGTCGAGCGCGAGCTGCAGCACGTCGCCGCTCCAGGCGAAGCACGCGGCGAGCTGCCCCTTGGCCAGCGCGGCCGTGTACTCGTTGCCGGTGAACGAGCGCACCTGGCCCTTGGACACCAGGTCTCGCAACGTGTCCAGCGCGCGGCCGAAGTCGGCCTCGGTGAAGGTCGCGATGTCGATGCCCAGCCCCATCATCAGCAGCGGCATGGTCTCCTTCATGCCGCTGAACATCGAGATCTTGCCGTGCAGGTCGTCGGCGAACAGGTCCTTCACGTCGCGCAGCTCGCGGCCGACGAGCTTGCGGTTGTAGGCGATCCCCGTCATGCCCGACGCCCACGGGATGCTGAACCGACGTCCGGGGTCGAACGCGACGTCACGCAGCTCGGGCAGCAGGTTGGCGCTCACGTTGGGCATCGCCGCGTGGTCGAACTCGGTGACCCAGTGCTGACGCATCATCCGCGCCGACATCCAGTCGCTGACGACGAACAGGTCGCGCCCGATCGGCTGGCCGTCGACCGCGGCCGGCCGGATCTTGGCGAAGAACTCCTCGTTGTCGTTGACGTCCTCGGTGTAGCGCACCTCGATCCCGGTGGCCTTCGTGAAGGCGTCGATCGTCGGGCGCTGCGACTCGTCGTCCTCGCCGGTGTCGACGTACTGCGGCCAGTTCGAGAAGTCGACGACCTTCTCGGACGTCGACCGGTCGGCCACGGACGCCGGTCCCGACGACCGGGCGGTGCCCTTGGTGCCGCAGGCCGACAGCAGCGCCGTCAGGCCTGCGGCACCCAGGACGGTGCGCCGCGAGAGCGGTAGTCGCGAGAGCGGGCTCGTGGCAGGCGGCACCTCAGGAGTCCAGGTTGGCCATCACGTGCTTGACCCGCGTGTAGTCCTCGAACCCGTACATGGACAGGTCCTTGCCGTAGCCGCTGTGCTTGAAGCCGCCGTGCGGCATCTCGGCCACCAGCGGGATGTGGGTGTTGATCCAGACGCAGCCGAAGTCGAGGGCCTTGCTCATGCGCATGGCCTTGCCGAAGTCCTTGGTCCACACGGACGACGCGAGCCCGTACTCGACGCCGTTGGCCCACGCGATCGCCTGGGCCTCGTCGCTGAAGCGCTGGACCGTGATGACCGGCCCGAAGATCTCGTTCTGGATCGCCTCGTCGTCCTGCTGCAGCCCCGACACCACGGTGGGCTGCCAGAAGTAGCCGTCGCCGAGGCCCTCGACCCGCGCGCCGCCCGCACCGACCGTCGCGTGGTCGGGCAGGCGGTCGATGAACCCGCCGACGTGCTGCAGCTGGTGGGCGTTGTTGACCGGGCCGAGCAGCGCGTCCTCGTCGTCCGGCAGACCGACCTTGGCCGAGCGCGCCTGCTCCGACAGCGCCGCGACGAAGTCGTCGTGGATGCCGGGTGCGGCCAGCACGCGCGTCGCGGCCGTGCAGTCCTGGCCGGCGTTGAAGTAGCCGGCGATCGCGATCGCCTCGGCCGCGGCCTCGAGGTCGGCGTCGTCGAAGACCACGACGGGCGCCTTGCCACCCAGCTCGAGGTGCACGCGCTTGACGTCGCGCGAGGCCGCCTCGGCGACCTGCATGCCGGCGCGCACCGAGCCGGTGATCGACACCATGGCCGGCGTCTTGTGCTCGACCAGCGCGCGGCCGGTGTCGCGGTCTCCCGTCACGACGTTCAGCACGCCCGGCGGGAGGAACTCGGCCGCGATCTCGGCCATCAGCAGCGTGGTCTCGGGCGTGGTGTCGCTGGGCTTGAGCACCACCGTGTTGCCGGCGGCCAGGGCCGGCGCGAACTTCCAGACCGCCATCATCATCGGGTAGTTCCAGGGCGTGACCTGGCCGATGACGCCGATGGGCTCGCGGCGGATCCACGAGGTGTGGCCGGCCATGTACTCAGCGCTCGCGCGGCCCTCGAGGACGCGCGCCGCGCCGGCGAAGAACCGGATCTGGTCGACCATCGGCGGGATCTCCTCGCTCGTCGTGAGCGCGAAGGGCTTGCCGGTGTTCTCGGCCTCCAGGTGCACCAGCTCGTCGGCGCGGGCCTCGATCGCGTCGGCGATCTTCAGCAGCGCCTGCTGCCGCTCGCTCGGCGTGGTCTGGCCCCACGTCTCGAACGCCTTCGCGGCGGCCGAGTAGGCCCGGTCGACGTCCTGCGCGCTCGAGACGGGCGCCTGCGCGACGACCTGCCCGGTGGAGGGGTTGACCAGGTCGGTGGTGGCGCCGGTGTCGGCGTCGACGTGCTCGCCGCCCACGAAGTTGCGCAGTCGGCGGGGGGCGGAGGTGCTGGGGTCGCTCACGGCTGCTCCTGGTTCGAGGCACGACGGACACGGCGGTCACGACCGACCAGGGTCAGGCCGGACAGCCCGACCCTAGCGGGCCAACGCCGGTATCGACAGTCCAGGCGGCTTCGACAGGGGGAATCAGTGGCGCAAGGCGTGCTCAGCGACGGAATCACTTGCTTTAGCCCTCGACCGTGCGGGAGGATCGCCCGGTGACCTCCCGCAGCGGCAACGGCTACGTCCTGGACGACGTGTCCAAGCGCATCATCGAGCAGCTGCAGGAGGACGGTCGCCGTCCCTACGCCGCGATCGGCAAGGCCGTGGGCCTGTCGGAGGCGGCGGTGCGCCAGCGGGTCCAGCGCCTGCTGGACGCCGGGGTCATGCAGATCGTCGCCGTCACCGACCCGCTCCAGGTGGGCTTCAGCCGCCAGGCCATGATCGGCGTCCGCGCCGAGGGCGACCTCGGGGCCGTCGCCGACCGGCTGGCCGAGATGCCCGAGGTCGACTACGTCGTCGTCACCGCCGGCAGCTTCGACCTGCTGGTCGAGGCGGTCTGCGAGGACGACGACGCGCTCCTCGAGCTGATCAGCACCAGGATCCGCACCATCACGGGCGTCCGCAGCACCGAGACGTTCGTCTACCTGAAGCTGCGCAAGCAGCTCTACAACTGGGGAACTCGATGACCAGCACGCCGCAGGACGTCTCGACGCCTGCCACCACGACCACCCCGCGCGGCACCGCCCGCGCCGACGCCGCGCGCGACCACCTGTGGATGCACTTCACGCGGCACTCGACGTACGAGAACGGCGGGCAGGTCCCCGTCATCGTCCGTGGCGAGGGCGCGCGCATCTGGGACGACGCCGGGCGCGAGTACATCGACGGCCTGGCCGGGCTCTTCACCGTGCAGGCCGGGCACGGCCGCACCGAGCTGGCCGAGGCCGCCCGCAAGCAGGCCGAGCAGCTGGCGTTCTTCCCGCTGTGGTCGTACGCGCACCCCGCGGCCATCGACCTCGCCGAGCGGCTCGCGCACGAGGCGCCTGGCGACCTGAACCGCGTCTTCTTCACCACCGGTGGCGGCGAGGCCGTCGAGACCGCGTGGAAGCTGGCGAAGCAGTACTTCAAGCTCGTCGGCAAGCCCACCAAGCACAAGGTGATCAGCCGCAACGTGGCGTACCACGGCACGCCGCAGGGCGCGCTGTCGATCACCGGCATCCCGGACGCCAAGGTGCCCTTCGAGCCGCTGGTGCCCGGCGCGCACAAGGTGCCGAACACCAACCTCTACCGCGCCCCCGAGCACCTGCGCGACGACACCAAGGCGTTCGGCCGCTGGGCCGCCGACCGCATCGCGGAGGCCATCGAGTTCGAGGGTCCCGACTCGGTCGCGGCGGTCTTCCTCGAGCCGGTGCAGAACTCCGGCGGTTGCTTCCCGCCGCCGCCCGGGTACTTCGAGCGCGTGCGCGAGATCTGCGACGAGTACGACGTCCTGCTGGTCAGCGACGAGACGATCTGCGCGTTCGGCCGGATCGGCGAGATCTTCGCCTGCAACGACTTCGGCTACACGCCCGACATCATCACGTGCGCCAAGGGCATGACCTCGGGCTACTCCCCCATCGGCGCGATGATCGCCAGCGAGCGGCTGTTCGAGCCGTTCAAGAAGGGCACGACGTCGTTCCTGCACGGCTACACGTTCGGCGGGCACCCGGTGTCGGCCGCGGTCGCCATGGCCAACCTCGACATCTTCGAGCGCGAGGGCCTGGTGCAGCACGTGCACGACAACGCCCCGGCGTTCCGCTCGACGCTCGAGAAGCTCAACGACCTGCCGATCGTCGGCGACGTCCGCGGCGAGGGCTTCTTCTACGGGATCGAGCTGGTCAAGGACAAGCAGACCCGCGAGACCTTCGACGACGACGAGGCCGAGCGCCTTCTGCGCGGCTTCCTGTCCAAGGCCCTGTTCGACGCCGGCCTCTACTGCCGCGCGGACGACCGAGGCGACCCGGTCATCCAGCTCGCGCCGCCGATCATCATCGGCCAGACCGAGTTCGACGACATCGAGCAGCGGCTGCGCGGCGTGCTGACGGAGGCGTGGTCGCGGTTGTGACGGCCCGGCGGCCGGCGCCCCGCACGCAGGTGCGCCGGTTGCCGGAGAAGCAGCGGGGCGACGTCGAGCAGCTGCACCAGCTGCTCGACGTCGCGCTCGTCGCGCACGTCGCGGTGGTGGACGACGCCGGGCAGCCGTACGTTCTCCCCGTGGGCTTCGCACGCGACGGCGACCGGCTGATCATCCACGGCAGCAACGCCTCCCGGCTGTTCCGGTCGCTCTCGGCCGGGGCCCCGACGTGCTTGACCGTGACCCTCGTCGACGGGCTCGTGCTGGCGCGCAGCCAGTTCGAGTCGTCGATGCACTACCGCAGCGCCATGGTGCTCGGCACCTGCACGCCGTTGCAGGGCGAGGCCAAGGCGCAGGCCCTGGCGACGCTGACCGAGCGTCTGATGCCCGGTCGCGGGGCCGACGCACGCCCCGCGTCGGCCAAGGAGCTCGCGGCCACCACGGTCCTCGAGCTGCCGCTCACCGAGTGGTCGTTGAAGGTGTCGGACAGCCCGCCGGACGACGCCGACGACGACCTCGACCGCCCGGTGTGGGCCGGCGTCGTGCCGGTCGAGCACCGGTTCGGAGAGCCGGTCCCCGCACCGGACCTGCGCGGCGAGCACGCCGTGCCGGAGTACGTGGCCACGTGGCCGCAGGGGCGGGCCTGACCGTGGGCGCACCGCTGGACACGTTGTGGCAGTGGCAGGTCGAGCAGTCGAGTCCGCGTCCGCCGCGCCCGCCGCTGGACGGCGACGCCACCGCTGACGTGTGCATCATCGGCGCCGGCTACACCGGGCTCTGGACCGCGTACTACCTCAGCAAGCGCAACCCCTGGCTCGACGTCCTGGTGGTCGAGGCGGAGTCGGTCGGCTTCGGCGCGAGCGGGCGCAACGGCGGCTGGTGCTCGGCCCTGCTGCCCCAAGGGGTCTCGGCGATGGCACGGCGTCACGGCCGCGACGCCGCGCTCGACATGCGCCGCGCCATGACGGCGACGGTCGGCGAGGTCGCGGACGTCGTCGCGTCCGAGGGCATCGACTGCGACCTCGCCCGTGGGGGCACCGTCGTGGTCGCGCGCAACGAGGCCCAGCTGGCTCGCGCCCGCGCGGAGGTGGCGCACGACCAGGAGTGGGACGGCGTCGACGGCCTCGAGCTGCTCGACGCCGGGGCCACACGCGAGCGGGTCGGGGTGCACGACGCGCTCGGCGCGACGTACACGCCGCACTGCGCGCGGGTGCACCCCGCCCGGCTGGTGCAGGGACTCGCGGACGTCGTCGAGCGCCGCGGCGTGCGCATCGCCGAGGGAACCCGCGTGCTGCGGTACGGCAAGGGCGAGGTCGTCACCGACCGCGGGGTGGTGCACGCCAAGCAGGTCGTGCGCGCGACCGAGGCCTGGACCCCGACGCTGCCCGGGCACGCCCGCGACGTCGTCCCGGTGTACTCGCTGATGATCGCCACCGAGCCTCTGCCGCAGTCGTTCTGGGACACCGCCGGTCTGGCGCAGGGCGAGACGTTCAGCGAGCACCGGCACGTCATCGTCTACGGCCAGCGCACCGCCGACGACCGGCTGGTGTTCGGCGGCCGGGGCGCGCCGTACCACTACGGCTCGACGATCCAGCCCGAGCACGACCTCGAGCCGCGGGTGTTCGAGGTGCTCCAGCACGCGCTGGTGGACTTGTTCCCGGCCGCTCGGGACGCCGCGATCACCCACCGCTGGGGCGGGCCCCTGGGGATCGCGCGCGACTGGCACGCGAGCGTGCGGTACGACCCGACGTCCGGGCTGGCCTCGGCCGGCGGCTACGTCGGCGACGGCGTGGCCACGACCAACCTGGCCGGGCGGACGCTCGCCGACCTGCTCACCGGCTCGCGCAGCCCCCTGACCCGCCTGCCGTGGGTGGGTCATCGGTCGCGCCGCTGGGAGCCAGAACCGTTGCGGTGGCTGGGGGTCAACGCCGGGCTGCGCGTCGCCGAGCTGGCCGACGCGCAGGAGGCGCGCAGCGGGCGCCCGTCGCCGCTGGGCGGCGTGCTGAGAGCGTTGACCGGGCACTGAGGGGTACCCGTGTCGTTCGACGACTTCATCGAGATCTTCAACCCCGGCCACAAGCACCTGCGCGAGGAGCGCGACCGCAAGCGGATCGAGGCGCAGATCCCCGAGAGCGCCGGACCGCCCTTCGGGATCGACCTGGACGCCGGCACCGCGCGCATCGTGCGCCCGAAGGCAGGACCGGACGACGGGTCGACGGACGACGAGCCCGCGGCTGACCAACCCGCGGAGGACTAGCTCGCGGGCGTCCAGCCCGGCCCGCGCAGGACGTGCCCGAGCCGGTCGCGCCAGCGTCGCGCACCCCTGACGTCCCGCCAGATCGACAGGTACTCGTGGGTCGCCACGACGAGCGGGTTGTGGGTGCGCAGCTGCGTCGTCAGGCCGTACACGACGCGCTCCCCCTCGGGCTCGAACGTGCGGAACAGACGGTCCCAGATCACCAGGATGCCGCCGTAGTTGCGGTCGATGTAGGCGCCGTTGTTGCCGTGGTGCACGCGGTGGTGCGACGGCGTGTTCATGACCCACTCGACCGGGCGCGGCAGCTTCTCGACGCGCTCGGTGTGCAGGAAGAACTGGTAGAGCAGGCTCACCGACTGCTGCAGGAAGATGGCCCACGGCGGCACGCCGACCAGCGCGAGCGGCGCCCAGAACGGCAGGCTGCCGAACGGCGTCCAGGTCTGGCGCAGCGCGGTCGAGAAGTTGAAGAACTGGCTCGAGTGGTGCACGACGTGGCTCGCCCACAGCAGCCGCACCTCGTGGTGGGCGCGGTGGAACCAGTAGTAGGCGAGGTCGTCGGCGAAGAACACGACGACCCAGACCCACCACAGCGAGGGGTCGAGCCGCAGCGGCGTCAGCTCGTAGAGCGCGGCGTACACCAGCAGTGCCACGGCCTTGTAGCCGATGCCGACCACGAGGTTGCCCAGCCCCATCGAGATGCTGGTGGCCGAGTCGCGCAGCTCGTAGCCGAGCTCGTCGTCGTCCGGCGCGAACCACAGCGAGGCGACCTCGACCGCGATGAAGAGCACGAAGAAGGGGATCGCGTAGACGATGATGTCGACCATCAGGCGCTCCGTCCCGGACGCCGGTCGCGGCGCCGCTGCTCGGTCGTGTGCCGCTGCAGGGCCTGGGCCAGCACCGCGTCGGCCACCTCGGCCGCACGGTGGGGATCGCCGTCCGCGATCGCCTGCGCGAGGTCGGCGTGCGGGACGTCGTCGCCCCGGTCGGCCGCCAGCAGGTGGTCCATCAGCTCGGGCTGGGCGTCGATCGACTCGACCAGGCTGTTGAGGGCGAGGCGGAAGGCGAGGTTGTCGCTCGCGTCGACGACCAGCGCCCAGAAGTCGCGGTCGGCGTGCTCGTCGTCGAGGTCGGCGTAGCGACCGGCGGCGGCGAGGATCGCGGCGCGCTGCCCGTCGTCGGCCCGCTCGGCCGCGCGGCGCGCGGCGTCGACCCCGAGGCAGCGCCGCATCTCGAGGCCGTCGCGCACGAGGCGGTCGACCGCGCCGTCCTGCGCCCGCGCCAGGTGGCCGAGCAGGTCGAGCCCGGCCGTGCGGCGGACGTCGAGCACCCGGGTGCCGCCGCCGTGCACGACCTGCACGAAACCGGCCTCCTGCAGCCGCTTCACGGCCTCGCGGACGGCGTGCCGGTTGACCGCGAAGGCCTGCGCGAGCTCGCGCTCGGGCGGCAGCTGGTCGCCCGCGGCGTAGCCGTCGCCGAGGATCGCGTCGCGCAGCTGCACGAAGACGGTGTCGCTCACCGACTGGCGCGCGACAGGCGTGAAGTCGACCGGAGGCATCTCCCGAGGATGCCAGAGCCGAGGTCAACTCCTCAAGAGGTTGGACCAATCTGGCTCAGGCATCACCACGAAGCACCGGGGTGAGGGTGTCGAGCACCGAGGCGTCCTCGATGGTCGAGGGCACTGGCGGCTGCTTGCCGTCGGCGATCTCGCGCATCGTCTTGCGCAGGATCTTGCCGCTGCGCGTCTTGGGCAGCGCCGCGACGACGTCCACCTGCCTCAGCGCGGCGACCGCCCCCACCTCGTCGCGCACCCGCTGGACGCACTCGGCGGCGACCGTCACCGGGTCGACGTCCGCGCCGCCCTTCAGCACCACCAGCCCGCGGGGCACCTGGCCCTTCAGCGCGTCGGCCACCCCGATCACCGCGCACTCCGCCACCGCCGGGTGACCGGCGAGCGCCGCCTCGAGCGCCCCGGTCGAGAGCCGGTGCCCCGCGACGTTCAGGACGTCGTCGGTGCGCCCCATCACGAACACGTACCCGTCCTCGTCGACGTACCCGCCGTCGCCGGTGAGGTAGTAGCCGGGGAACGCCGACAGGTACGACTGCACGTACCGGTCGTCGTCGCCCCACAGCGTCGGCAGCGTGCCCGGCGGCATCGGCAGCTTCAGGCAGATCGCGCCCTCCGCCCCCGCCGGCACCGGGTGGCCGCCCGGGTCGAGCACCTGGACGTCGTAGCCCGGCATCGGCACGGACGGCGACCCCGCCTTGAGCGGCAACGGGTCCAGCCCCACCGGGTTGGCGCAGATCGGCCAGCCGGTCTCCGTCTGCCACCAGTTGTCGACGACCGGGACGCCGAGCCGGTCGCTCGCCCACTGCCAGGTGTCGGGGTCGAGCCGCTCCCCGGCCAGGAAGAGCGTGCGCAGCGACGACACGTCCAGGTCGCGGAGCAGCTCGCCGTCCGGGTCCTCCTTCTTGATGGCGCGGATCGCCGTGGGGGCGGTGAACATCGCGCTCACCCGGTGATCGGCGACGACCCTCCAGAACGCCGAGGCGTCAGGCGTACCCACGGGTTTGCCCTCGTACAGCACCGTCGTGCAGCCGGCGAGCAGCGGCGCGTACACGATGTACGAGTGGCCGACGACCCAGCCCACGTCGCTGGCCGTGAACCACGTCTCGCCGGGCCTGACGCCGAACACGTTCTCGAGCGACCAGCGCAGCGCGACGGCATGGCCGCCGTTGTCGCGCACGATGCCCTTGGGCTTGCCGGTGGTGCCGCTGGTGTAGAGCACGTAGAGGGGGTCGGTGGCAGCCACCGGCAGGCACTCGGACGGCGGCACCGCACCGGGGCGCATCGCGGTCGCCCAATCGACGTCCCGCTCCCCCAGCTCGGCGACGGCCTGCGGGCGCTGCAGCACCACCACCGCGGACGGCGTGTGCTGCGCGCGCTCGATCGCGGCGTCCAGCATCGGTTTGTACTCGACGACGCGCGAGGGCTCGATGCCGCAGGACGCCGAGACGACCACGGTCGGCTGCGCGTCGTCGATGCGCGCGGCCAGCTCGGCGGGGGCGAAGCCGCCGAACACCACCGAGTGCACGGCACCGATGCGCGCGCACGCCAGCATCGCGATGACGGCCTCGGGCACCATCGGCATGTAGATGACGACGCGGTCGCCCGGGCCGACGCCCAGCGCTCGCAGCACCCCGCCGAACCGGGCGACGAGGTCCAGCAGCTGGGCGTAGGTGTAGCTGGTGGTCGTGCCGGTGACCGGCGAGACGTGCACCAGGGCCGCTTGGTCGGCGCGCCCGCCGATCACGTGGCGGTCGAGCGCGTTGTAGCAGGTGTTGAGGACACCGCCGGTGTACCAGCGGTAGAACGGCGGCCGGTCGTCGTCCAGCACCCGCGTCGGTGGGGTGATCCAGTCGACCAACCGGGCCGCCTCGCCCCAGAAGCCCTCGGGGTCGCTGGTGCTGCGCTCGTGCGCCGCCCGCCACGCGCCCGTGCCGGTGCCGGTCTCGTCGGGACTCATGCCCGCATCCTGCCCGCGCGACCAGCCCCCCGCCAGGGCGGCCGCGCCGAGCGGTCGGTCGTGGTCGAGGATCGGGCCATGAGCTTCGACGTCGACGCCTTCCGGGCGCTGTTCCCATCGCTGGCCTCCGGCACGGCGCACTTCGACGGACCGGGTGGCTCGCAGACGCCCGAGCCGGTCGCGCGGGCGGTGGCGACGACGCTGCTCGGCCCGATCTCCAACCGCGGCCGGGTCACAGCCGCCGAGCGCGCGGCGGACGACGTGGTGCTGGCGGCCCGGTCCGCCGTCGCCGACCTGGTGGCGGGCGACCCGGGCGGCGTCGTCTTCGGCCGCAGCGCCACCCAGCTCACCTACGACCTCGCCCGCACGCTCTCGGCCGGCTGGGGCCCGGACGACGAGGTCGTCGTCACGCGGCTCGACCACGACGCCAACGTCCGGCCGTGGGTGCAGGCCGCCGAGGCGGTCGGCGCGACCGTGCGGTGGGCCGCCTTCGACCCGCAGACCACCGAGCTCGCAGCGGTCGACGTCGCGGCCGTCGTCGGCCCGCGCACCCGCGTCGTCGCCGTCACCGGCGCCTCCAACCTGGTCGGCACCCGCCCGCCCGTGCGCGAGATCGCGGACGTCGCGCACGCCGTCGGCGCGCACGTCCACGTGGACGCGGTGCACCTGGCCGCGCACGCCGCGGTCGACCTGGACGCGCTCGGCGCCGACACCCTGGTCTGCTCGCCCTACAAGTTCCTGGGCCCGCACTGCGGCGCGCTCGCGGCCGATCCGTCGCTGCTGGAAGGCCTGCACCCCGCCAAGCTGCTGCCGTCGTCCGACGCGGTGCCCGAGCGGTTCGAGCTGGGGACGCTGCCGTACGAGCTGCTCGCCGGCACGACAGCAGCCGTCGACGTGCTGGCCGCGCTGGGCGACGGGCCTGACCGGCGGACCCGGTTGGTCACGGCCATGGCCGCCGTCGAGGCGCACGAGGACGCCTTGCGCGAGCGCCTCGAGGCCGGGCTGTCCGGTCTGGCCGGCGTGACGCAACGCTCGCGCGCGGCCCACCGGACGCCGACCCTGCTGCTCACGTTCGACGACCTCGCACCGGCCGACGTGTACCGGGCGCTGGCCGAGCGCGGCATCAACGCGCCGGCCGGCCACTTCTACGCCGTCGAGGCCGCGCGCTGGCTCGGGCTCGGCGACACCGGCGGCCTCCGGCTCGGGCTGGCGCCCTACTCCTGCACCGACGACGTCGACCGCGTGGTCGCGGCCCTCGGCGAGCTGCTGACCTGAGAGGCTGACCCCGTGAGGTTCGACCCCCAGCACCTGCCCGCCGACGTCCTCGCCTTCCTGCGCGAGCGACACCTGGCCACGCTGACCACGCTGCGCTCCGACGGCACGCCGCACGTCGTGCCCGTCGGCTTCACCTGGGACGACGACCAGCCGGTCGCGCGCGTCATCACCAGCGGCGACAGCCAGAAGGCCCGCAACGCGCTGCGCGGCGGGCGCGCCGCGCTGTGCCAGGTCGACGGCCGGCGCTGGCTGACCGTCGAGGGCGAGGCGTCGGTGCTCGTTCACCCGGCCGCGGTCCGCGACGCCGAGGAGCGCTACGCCCGTCGCTACCGGGTGCCTCGCGAGAACCCCGCCCGCGTCGTGCTCGAGGTCGCGGTCGACCGCGTCACCGGCCTGCTCTGATGGAGGTCGAGTCGCTCGCCGAGCTCGACGCGTGGCTCGACGCCGGCCACGGCCTGCACGGCCTGCGGCTGCAGGGACTCGACCTGGCCGAGCGCGAGCAGCGGCTGCTGGCCCTCGACCCGCGCGGTGCCGTGGTGCTCGGCGGCACGGTCACCGACCGGCTCGAGGCGCACCTGCGCGCCGGCGGGGCGATCGTGTTCCCGGCGGTCACGGACGTCCCGGTCGACCCCTACCGCTCGAGGCTGTACTCCCCCGACGAGCTGTACGCCGGCCTGGACGACGGCTACGCCGCGACGCCGGACGCCCGCGCCTACCGCTGGTGGCTCGACCCGCGCACGCGCGACGACGTCCTGGCCACGATGCTGCGCGCCGTGCACGACGACAGCATCGGCGACGCGCTGCACGAGGCGCTGCTCGGCCGGCACGTCGTCGGCGTGCTCGGCGGTCACGCGGTCGAGCGCGGCACCCCGACCTTCCTCGACACCGCGGTGCTCGGCCACCTGCTCGCGGCCGACGGCTCGCTGGTGCTCACCGGCGGCGGGCCCGGCGCCATGGAGGCGGCCAGCCTCGGGGCGGCGCTGCGCCAACGTCCGCTATCCGACGTCCGCACCGCGTGCGAGCGGCTGGCCGCCGTGCCGTCGTTCCGGCCGGACGTCGCCGCCTGGGCGCGCGCCGGTTTCGCCGTGCGCGACGACCTCGCCGACCCGCACGACGGCCCGGACGCCGAGCAGCCCAGCAGCATCGGCATCCCCACCTGGTTCTACGGCCACGAGCCCTCGAACGTCTTCGCCGGCGCCGTCGCGAAGTTCTTCTCCAACGCCCAGCGCGAGGACGTGCTGCTGGCCCGCTCGGGCGGCGGGCTCGTCGTCCTGCCGGGGGCCGCGGGCACCGTGCAGGAGGTGTTCCAGGCGGCGACGCCGGCGTTCTACGCCGCGGCCGGGGCGGACGTGCCGCCCGTCGTCCTCGTCGGCGTCGAGCACTGGACGACGACCCTGCCGGTCTGGCCGCTGCTCACGGCGCTGGCCGAGGGGCGCTCGATGGCGGGCTCGGTGCACCTGGTGGACGACGTCCACGCGGCGGCCGCGCTGCTGCGCGCGAAGCGTCTCAGCTGACGCGGCCGATGACCGCCACGACGCGGTCGAGGAACCGGTCGACGGCCCGCTCGCTGTAGCCCCGCGAGCCGCGACGGCTCGCGAACACCGCCGAGCGCAGGTCGTCGACCGACAGCGAGCTCGCGCCGTCGAAGTACTCGGCGACGTCGTCGCACAAGATGTCGACCTGCTCGACGTCGTACGAGCGCTCCCAGACCGAGCCGCGCGCGAAGCGGTCGCCGTGCGGGCGGGCCAGCCGCGCGCGCAGCACCTGGGCCTGCGAGGTGACCTCCTTGACGAAGGCGCGCTCGCCCAGACCGCGCCGCTCGGCGCCGCGCTCGGCACCGACGGCCTCGTCCTCGAGGTGGTCGAGCGCGGCGTCGACCGCGCCCACGTCGTAGCCGCCGAGCTTGAGGTCGAAGCCGATGCTGCGGATCTCGGCCGCCGGCACCGCCCCACCCATGGCCCGCGCCATGAAGGCGTCGACCTGCCCGGTGTCGTAGCCGCGCGCCAGGGCACCGACCCGGCGGAAGCGCATCGCGACCGTCATGCACCACTCCCTGGTGTCTCGCTGGCGGCCAGCTGGCCGCACGCTCCGTCGATCTCGCGGCCGCGGGTGTCGCGCACCGTCGTGGGGATGCCGCGCGCCTCGAGGGCCGCGACGAACGCCTTCTCGACCTTCGGGTCGCTCGCCGTCCACCTGCTGCCCGGCGTGGGGTTCAACGGGATGGGGTTGACGTGCACCCACCCGCGGCCGCGCGCGTTGAGCAGCTTGCCCAAGAGGTCGCCGCGCCAGGCCTGGTCGTTGACGTCGCGGATCAGCGCGTACTCGATGCTGACCCGGCGGCCGGTGGCGTCGAAGTAGCGGCGCGCGGAGTCCAGCGCCTCCCCGACCTTCCAGCGCGTGTTGATCGGCACCAGCTCGTCGCGCAGCTCGTCGTCGGGCGCGTGCAGGCTCAGCGCCAGCGTCACCGGGATGCCCTCGGCGGCCAGCTTGTCGACCGCGGGCACCAGCCCGACCGTCGACATCGTGATGCCGCGCGCGCTCATGCCGAGGCCGTCGGGCGCCGGGTCGGTGAGGCGGCGGATCGCGCCGATCGCGGCCTTGTAGTTGGCCAGCGCCTCGCCCATGCCCATGAACACGACGTTGCTGACGCGCAGCGGCGCGTCCTCGCGCCCGCCGGCGACGTCGCCGTGCGCGAGCGCGCGCGCCCCGGCCACGACCTGCTCGACGATCTCGGCGGTCGACATGTTGCGGGTCAGGCCGGCCTGGCCGGTGGCGCAGAACGGGCAGTTCATGCCGCACCCCGCCTGGCTCGACACGCACATCGTGACCCGCCCGGGGTAGCGCATCAGCACGCTCTCGACGAGCGCGCCGTCGAACAGCCGCCACAGCGTCTTGACCGTGGCGCCGTCGTCGGCGGTGCGCACGCTCACCGGCGTGAGCAACGAGGGCAGCATCGCGTCGACGAGCTCGGCCCGCTGGGCGGCCGGCAGGTCGGTCATCTGCTCGGGGTCGCTGACCAGCCGGTCGAAGTAGTGCGTCGAAAGCTGCTTGGCGCGGAACGCCGGGTGGCCCAGCTCGCGGACGGCGTCGGCGCGCTCGGCCGAGCTGAGGTCGGCGAGGTGGCGCGGCGGCTTGGCGCGGCGGGGTGCGGTGAAGGTCAGCTGGGCGGTGGGCATGGCGTGCTCATTCTCGCACCCTCACACGAGCAGACGCAGCAGCAACCACGCCACGGGAGCGGCGACGACCAGGGAGTCGAGCCGGTCCATGACGCCGCCGTGGCCGGGGAGCACCGAGCCCATGTCCTTGATGCCGAGGTCGCGCTTGATCATCGACTCGGCGAGGTCGCCGAGCGTGGCCACCAGGACGACGGCCAGGCCGACGAGCGGGCCGCCCCACCAGGGCCCGCCGAGCAGCAGCGGCACCAGCAGCAGGCCGGCCACCACGCAGCCGATCACCGAGCCCGCGAAGCCCTCCCACGACTTCTTCGGGCTCACCGACGGCGCCATCGGGTGCTTGCCCGCGACGACGCCGAGGGCGTACCCGCCGATGTCGCTCGCGATGGTGACGACGACGAACGTCAGCACGCGGCGGGCGCCGTCCGGCTCGGCGAGCATCAGCACGACGAAGCCGGCCAGCAGCGGCAGGTAGGCCGCGGCGAAGACGCCGCCGACGACGTCCCGCAGGGCGCCGTCCGGGCCCTCCGACGTCCGCCAGACGACGACCCCGATCGCGGTCAGGACGTAGCAGACCGCCAGCGCCTGGCCGCCCGCGGTGTAGGCGGCGACCGACATGGCGACGGCGCCGACGAGCACCGGCACGACGGGGACGGCGATGTGCCGCTCGGCCAGGGCCTGGGTGAGCTCCCACAGCGCGAGGCAGACGGCCACGGCGACGACGGCGACGAACGCCTCGCGCCGGATGAACAGGCCGGCGATGACCACCGCTCCCAGGCCCAGCCCGACCCCGACGGCGGCCGGCAGGTTGCGCCCGGCGCGGCCGTGCTGGCGCGCGGCACGGGCCGCCGCACGGGTCGCCGGAGGGACCGGCGTCGCGTCGGTGGCCGGCGGCTGGGTGGTGCCCGGGGTGTCGGTCATGGAGGTGGTGGTGGGCAGGTGCGGGGCGAGCGGCTCAGACCTCGAGCAGCTCGGCCTCCTTGTGCTTGAGCAGGTCGTCGACGGTGTCGACGTACTTCTTGGTCGTGCCCTCGAGCTCCTTCTCGGCGCGCGAGCCCTCGTCCTCGCCGACCTCGCCGTCCTTGACGAGCCGGTCGAGCTCCTCCTTGGCCTTGCGGCGGATGTTGCGGATCGAGACGCGGGCGTCTTCGGCCTTGCCGCGCGCGAGCTTGATGTAGTCGCGGCGGCGCTCCTCGGTGAGCTGGGGCAGCACGAGCCGGATGACGTTGCCGTCGTTGGCCGGGTTGGCACCCAGGTCGCTGTCGCGCAGCACCTTCTCGATCTCGCCCATCGCGCTCTTGTCGTAGGGCGTGATGAGGATGGTGCGGGCCTCGGGGGTCTGGAACGACGCCAGCTGCTGCAGCGGGGTCTGCGTGCCGTAGTAGTCCACCGTCAGCTTGGTGAACATCGCCGGGTTGGCGCGCCCCGTGCGGATCGCCGAGAAGTCCTCCTTGGCGACCTCGACCGCCTTGGTCATCTTCTCCTCGGCGTCGAAGAGGGTCTCGTCGATCACTGGTGCTCCTCGGTTGTGCTGGCATCGGTCGGTCGGGCTCGTGGCCCGGCGGCGGCTCAGCTCAGCCGACGTCGACCCGTGTGCCGATCCTCTCACCCTGGATGGCGGCGCTCACGTTGCCGGGGCCTTCCATGCCGAAGACCACCATGGGCATGCGGTTCTCCATGCACAGGGCGAAGGCGGTGGCGTCGGCGACGCGCAGGCCGCGCCGCAGGGCCTCGGAGTAGGTGATCGAGTCCAGCTTGGTGGCCTCGGGGTCCTTGCGCGGGTCGGCGGTGTAGACGCCGTCGACGCCGTTCTTGCCCATCAGGACGACGTCCGCCTTGGTCTCCAGCGCCCGCTGGGCCGCGACGGTGTCGGTGGAGAAGAACGGCAGCCCGGCGCCGGCGCCGAAGATCACGACGCGGCCCTTCTCCATGTGCCGGATCGCGCGCCGCGGGATGTACGGCTCGGCGACCTGGCCCATGGTGATGGCGGTCTGCACGCGCGTCTCGACGCCCTCCTTCTCCAGGAAGTCCTGCAGCGCCAGGCAGTTCATGACGATGCCGAGCATGCCCATGTAGTCGGCGCGGGCGCGGTCCATGCCGCGCTGCTGCAGCTCGGAGCCGCGGAAGAAGTTGCCGCCGCCGATGACCATGCCGACCTGGACGCCGGTGCTGACCGCCGCGGCGACCTCGCGCGCGACCTCGCGGACGACGTCAGGGTCGAGGCCGACCTTGCCGCCGCCGAACGCCTCGCCGCTGAGCTTGAGCAGGACCCGCTGGTACACGAGGTCCTCGGGGTCACGGCGCAGCTCGAGGTCGGGGGCGGTCTGGCTCACGGTGCTCTCCACGCGGGGGGTTCTCCCTGGCTCGGGGCGTGCTGGCAGTCCCCGGCAGTGTGCCCTACCGAGGGGTAGCGCGGCGAATGCCGTTCGGGTGACGGCGCAGCACGAGGCCCCGCCCACCGAGCGGTGGACGGGGCCTCGTGGACGGCTGCGCTCAGGCGCCGACGCGGAACCGGGCGAAGGAGAGCGCCTTGACGCCCGCCTCGTCCAGCACGGCGCCGACGGTCTTCTTGCTGTCCTTGGCGAAGGCCTGCTCGAGCAGCACCTTCTCCTTGAAGAAGCCGTTGACCCGACCCTCGACGATCTTGGGCAGGGCGCCCTCGGGCTTGCCCTCCTCGATCGCTGTCTCGCGGGCGACGCGCTGCTCGGTCTCGACCGTCTCGGCCGGGACGTCCTCGCGCGAGACGTACGTGGTCTCGGGGAACGCCGCGATGTGCATCGCGACGTCGCGGCCGACCGGGCTGTCGCCGTCGGTCGCGAAGACCACGCCGACCTGCGGCGGCAGGTCGGGGCTCGTCTTGTGCAGGTACGACGCCACCGACGCGCCCTCGACGCGCGCCACCCGGCGCACCTCGATCTTCTCGCCGATGGTGGCGTTGGCGTTGTCGAGCAGCTCGCGGACCGTCTCGGCCCGGTCGCCGATCAGCGAGTTCAGCAGGCTCTCGGCGTCGGCCGCACCCACCGCCACGGCCTGGTGCAGGACCTGCTGCGCGAGCGCCTGGAAGGTCTCGCCCTTGGCCACGAAGTCGGTCTCGCAGTTGATCTCGACCATGGTGCCGACGCCGTCGGCGACCTGCACGGCCACCAGGCCGTTGCTGGCGTCGCGGCTCTCGCGCTTGGCCACGCCCTTCTGGCCCTTGATGCGCAGGATCTCGACGGCCTTGGTGCGGTCGCCCTCGGCCTCCTCGAGCGCCTTCTTGACGTCCATCATCCCGGCACCGGTCTGCTCGCGCAGCGCCTTGATGTCGTCCAGCGTGTAGTTCGCCATGCTGGGTGGTACTCCTTCTCTGACGTCCTGCGACGTCGTCAGGTGGTGGCTCAGGCCTTCGGCGCGTCGTCCGCGGCGGCGTCGTCCGCAGCCGGGGCGTCGGTCGACTCGGTGGCCTCGGCCGCCGGGGCGTCGGCCTCGGCGGCGTCGCCGGCCGGGGCCTCGACGGCCTCGGCAGCGGCCTCGGCGTCCTGGCCCGCGGCCTGGGCGGCCTTCGTGGCCTCGGCGTCGCCGGCGGCGTGCGTGCCCTCGGACTCGCCCGACTGGCCCTGGCCCTCGAGCAGCTCGCGCTCCCACTCGGCGAGCGGCTCGTCGCCGGCCACCTGGCCGGAGTCGGCCGCGCCGGCCTCGGAGCCGCGCGAGCGCTGCATCAGGCCGTCGGCGACGGCGTCGGCCACCACGCGGGTCAGCAGGGTGACCGAGCGGATCGCGTCGTCGTTGCCGGGGATCTTGTAGTCGACCTCGTCGGGGTCGCAGTTGGTGTCGAGGATCGCGACGATCGGGATGCCCAGCTTCTTGGCCTCGTCGACCGCCAGGTGCTCCTTCTTGGTGTCGACGATCCACACCGCGCTCGGCACCTTGGCCATGTCGCGGATGCCGCCGAGGGTGCGCTCGAGCTTGTCCTTCTCGCGACGCAGGACGAGCAGCTCCTTCTTGGTCATGCCGCTGGCCGCGACGTCCTCGAAGTCGATGACCTCGAGCTCCTTGAGGCGCTGCAGGCGCTTGTGCACGGTCTGGAAGTTGGTGAGCATGCCGCCCAGCCAGCGCTGGTTGACGTAGGGCATCCCGACGCGCGTGGCCTGCTCGGCCACGGGCTCCTGGGCCTGCTTCTTGGTGCCGACGAACAGGATGCTGCCGCCGTGGGCGACGGTCTCCTTGACGAAGTCGTACGCGTTGTCGATGTACGTCAGCGACTGCTGCAGGTCGATGATGTAGATGCCGTTGCGCTCGGTGAAGATGAAGCGCTTCATCTTGGGGTTCCAGCGTCGGGTCTGGTGCCCGAAGTGGACGCCGCTCTCGAGGAGCTGGCGCATGGTGACGACGGCCATGCCGGTAGTCCTTGTCGCTCGGTTGTCCGTGGTCGGTCGGTCGACCGCCACGCCTGGCGACCGCGACGCACTGAACCGTGCTGACCCTGGTGGGCCGACCCGGACCGGGTGTGCGCCCCGGCACGAGGTGCCGGACTGCGGACGCGCGAATTCGACCAGTCGAGACCGGTCGTGGCTCCAGTCTACGCCAGGTCGACCGGTGCTGGTGACGGGTCGGTCGGCGGGTGGGGTGTGCGGTGCTCGGTCAGCGGCCCGCCGTCCGCCGAGGTGCGCCGGTCGGGGTCCTCGCGCAGGCGCCGGACGGACGGCAGCGCGGCGGTCACCAGCGCCCACGCCACGCCTACCGCGCTGGCCACGACCATCGTGGGCGTCAGCCCGACGGCGTCCGAGACCGGCCCGATCACCGCGAACCCGACCGGCATGCCGACCGTGGACCCGAAGAAGTCGAAGGAGCTGACCCGGCTCAGGGCGCTCGCGGGCACCTCGCGCGCCAGCGTGGTGTCCCAGACGACGAACAGCACGCTGATGCTGGCGCCCGAGATCGCGATGAGCACGGTCATGGCCCAGGTGGTCAGGCCGGTGCCGACCACCAGGGGCTGCACCGACCCGCCCACCAGCAGCACCGCGCACCAGACGATCGGACGACGGGGGTGGGCCCGCAGCGCGGCCGCCGCCCCGAGCACCGCGCCCACGCCGAAGCCGGCCGTGACCACCGCCCAGGTCGTGGCGCCGTCGTACCGGCGGTCGCTGACCACCGGTCCCAGCACGAGCAGGGCCGGCAGCACGACCGCGTGGTAGACGGTGAAGCCGACCACCATGGCCGCGAGCCACGGCCGCGACGTCACCTCGCGGAACCCGCCGGCCAGCTCGTGCACGAAGGAGGTGCGCTCGGCCGGCTCGAACGGCCGCGGTCGCAGGCGCAGCAGGAACGCCGCGCTCACCACGAACGTCGCGGCGTCGACCGCGATGGCCGCGCCCGGGCTCGCCGCCGCGACGAGCCCGCCGGCCAGCAGCGGGCCGACGATCATCGCGGCGTTGTGGCTCAGGGCGACCAGGGCGTTGGCCTGGCCGAGCCGGGCGTCGGAGACGACGTGCGGGAGCATCCCGGTCGCCGCGGGCTCGAAGAACGCCTGCGCCGCACCGGCCGCGGCAGCGAGCACCGCGAGGTGCCAGACCCGCGCCGTGCCGGTGAGCAGCAGCGTCGCCAGCAGCCCCTGGACGACGGCGCGGACGACGTCCGCGACGAGCATGACGACCCGGCGCTCCAGCCGGTCGGCCCACACGCCCCCGACCAGCAGCAGGACGCCGAGCGGCACCGTTCCTGCTGCCACGACGAGGCCGAGGTCGGTGGCCGAGCCGGTCAGCTGCAGCACCGCGAAGGCGAGCGCCACCGGCGTCATGCGGTCGCCGAGGTGGCTGACGGCCTGGCCGCACCAGTAGCGCCGGAAGACCGGCTCGGTGAAGGGCCCGAGCCGACCGCGCAGGCCTGCCGGGTCGGCGGTCGGGGTGGTGCTCACCGTCGTAGTGTCGCGGCATGGACCTCCCCGCGCGCACGCCTTTTCTCGTCGAGCGGATGCGGGGGTTCGGCACGACGATCTTCGCCGAGATGACGGCGCTGGCCCAGCAGACCGGCGCCATCAACCTCGGGCAGGGCTTCCCCGACACCGACGGGCCGTCGTCCGTGCTGGAGGCGGCGGTCGAGGCGGTGCGCTCGGGACGCAACCAGTACCCGCCCGGTCCCGGCGTGCCCGAGCTGCGCGAGGCCGTGGCCGAGCACCAGCAGCGGTTCTACGGGCTGGACGTCGACCCGGCCACGCAGGTGCTGGTGACGGCCGGAGCGACCGAGGCGATCGCGGCCAGCCTGCTGGCGTTGGTCGAGCCGGGCGACGAGGTCGTGATGTTCGAGCCCTACTACGACTCGTACGCGGCGTCGGTGGCCCTGGCCGGCGGGGTGCGGCGCACCGTGGTGCTGCGGGCGCCGGACTTCGCGGTCGACGAGGCCGCGCTGCGCGCGGCGTTCAGCGACCGCACGCGCGTGGTGCTGATGAACTCACCGCACAACCCGACCGGCAAGGTGTTCACGCCGGACGAGCTCTCGCTGGTCGCCTCGCTGGCGCGCGAGCACGGCGCGGTGGTCGTGAGCGACGAGGTCTACGAGCACCTGCTCTTCACCGACGGCCCGACCGACGGTCGGCACGTGCCGGTCGCGACGCTGCCCGGCATGGCCGAGCGCACGCTGACCATCTCGTCGGCCGGCAAGACGTTCTCGGTGACCGGGTGGAAGGTCGGCTGGGTGCACGGACCGGCCGAGCTGGTGGACGCCGTGCGCGCGGTGAAGCAGTTCGTGACCTTCGTGGCGTCCGGGCCGTTCCAGCCGGCGGTGGCGCACGGGCTGCGGCTGCCGGACGACGTCTTCACCGGGCTCGCCGCGACGTTGCAGCGCGGGCGGGACCTGCTGTGCGAGGGGTTGCGCTCGGCCGGGTTCACGCCGCTGGTGCCGGCGGGCACGTACTTCGTGGTCGTCGACGGTGCCGAGCTGGGCTACCCCGACGGGCTGGCCCTGTGCCGCGACCTGCCGCGCCTGGCCGGGGTCGTCGGCGTGCCGGTCGGGGTCTTCCACGACGACCCGGACGCCGGGCGCTCGCTCGTGCGGTTCGCGTTCTGCAAGCAGCCTGCGGTGCTGGAGGAGGCGGCCGAGCGGCTGAGCCGGCTGCGCGCCGGGTAGCGCGCGCCGTCCACCGGTGGACGGCCGTCGTCCCGCCGTCCACAGGCCGCGCGACGGCGCTCGGCCGGCACCGACGTCCGGTCGCAGGATCGTCGGCATGGTTCGAGCGATGCTCCTGGCCGCGCTGGCGGCGTTCACCCCCTCGGTGCCGAGCGCACCGCCGACCGTGGCCGGTCCCCTGCTGCGGCCGGCACCGGTGCGTTCCTGGGGCTGGCCGCTCGCACCACGTCCCGCGGTGGTCCGGCCGTTCCGCGCTCCCCCCACGCCGTGGGGCGCCGGCCACCGCGGGGTCGACCTGGCCGCCGCCATCGGGCAGCCGGTGCTGGCGGCCGGCGCCGGCCGCGTGACCTTCTCGGGCGTGGTGGCCGGGCGCGGCGTCGTCGTCGTGACGCACGCTGCCGGCCTGCGCACCAGCTACGAGCCGCTCGGACGACGGGTGCCCACCGGCCGGGCCGTGCACGCCGGCGACCCCCTCGGGGTGGTCGCGGACGCCGGGATGCTCGGCCACTGCGCCCCCGCGGCCTGCGTGCACTGGGGCCTGCGGGACGGCGCGCGCTACCTCGACCCGCTCACCCTCGTCGGGCGCGGACCGCCGGTGCTGCTGCCGCTCGGGTGAGCGGCCGCTGCGGGCGGCGCCTGCGAGCAGGCGGCCGCTCAGCCGGCGGTGACCTCGGCGATCTTGCCGCGCAGCTGCAGCACGGCCTTGGTGTGCATCTGGCAGATGCGCGACTCGGTGACGCCGAGCACCTGGCCGATCTCGGCCAGGGTCAGGCCCTCGTAGTAGTAGAGGGTGACGACGATCTTCTCGCGCTCGGGCAGCTGGTTGATGGCCCGCGCCAGCAGGTACTTCGTCTCCTCGCCCTCGAACGCGAGCACCGGGTCCTCGGCGCCCTTGTCCTCGAGGGTGTCGCCGAGGGTGAGCGAGTCGCCCTTCTCGCCGCCGACGCTGAGCAGCTCGTCGAGCGCCACGACGTTGACGTACGAGACCTGGCTGAAGATGTGGTGCAGGTCGCCGACCTTGATGCCCATCCGGTCGGCCACCTCGGCCTCGGTGGGGGTGCGGTGCAGCTGGCCCTCGAGCTCGGCGTAGGCGCGCTCGACCTCGCGGGCCTTGTGCCGCACCGAGCGCGGGATCCAGTCGATCGCGCGCAGCTCGTCGATGATGGCGCCGCGCACGCGCGAGATCGCGTAGGTCTCGAACTTGATCGCGCGCTCGATGTCGAACTTCTCGATCGCGTCGATCAGGCCGAAGATGCCGTAGCTGACGAGGTCGGCCTGCTCGATGTTCGGCGGCAGACCCACGCCGACGCGACCGGCCACGTACTTGACCAGGGGCGAGTAGTGCAGGATCAGCTTCTCGCGCACGGCCGGGTCGCCCTCGGACTTGTAGGTGTGCCACAGCTCGGCGATGGCCGCCGCGTTGGCCGCGACCGGGTCGTCCACCTCGTCGACCTCGACGTCGTCCGACTCCTCGAGCTCCACGTCGTCGTCCGTCTCCGGAGTCGTCGTGGCGTCGGTCTCTGAGGCCGACATGTCATCCCCCTGGTTGCTCGGCGAGGACGCCTCCGGATCTGCCGAGGCGCGCCGCGGGTCCACCGCGACCTCTGCCTCAGGCTCGCGGGTGCGCCTGCTCATAGGTCGTCTTCAGCCTCTCGACGGATACGTGGGTGTAGATCTGCGTCGTGGCGAGCGTAGCGTGGCCGAGCAGTTCTTGAACGGCTCTCAGGTCAGCTCCTCCCTCGAGCAGGTGCGTGGCGGCGGAGTGCCGCAGACCGTGCGGTCCGAGGTCGTCGGCGTCCGGCACGTGGCGCAGCAGCTCGTGCACGGCCGAGCGCACCTGGCGCTGGTCGGCGCGCCGACCGCGGCGGCCGAGCAGGAGTGCGGGACCGCTGTCCGCGGTCGCCAGTCGCGGGCGGCCGTCGGACAGCCACTCGACGAGAGCTCGCGCTGCCGGCACACCGAAGGGAACCACGCGCTGCTTGTCGCCCTTCCCGACGACACGCAGGGTGCGCCGGTCGAGGTCGACGTCGTCGACGTCCAGGCCGACGAGCTCGCCGACCCGGATGCCGCTGGCGTACAGCAGCTCGAGCGCGGCCCGGTCGCGCTGGTGCAGCGGGTCGCCGTCGTCGGCCGCGACGCCGGCGACCTCCAGCAGGCCGGCC
The DNA here is from genome assembly GCF_054779595.1 of Angustibacter peucedani. Lineage (NCBI taxonomy): Bacteria > Bacillati > Actinomycetota > Actinomycetes > Kineosporiales > Kineosporiaceae > Angustibacter > Angustibacter peucedani. The sequence continues at coordinate 68,559 of NZ_BAAGXY010000039.1, read as the reverse complement.
GCCTGCTCGCGGCGCAGGACGCCGGGCAGGTGCCGTTCGCGCTTGGGCGAGCCGAGACGCACCGACGGGTCCTTGGCCATGCGCTGCGTGCGGGTGGCCCAGCGGCAGAACGCGCGGGCCGCCGCAGCGCGCCGGGCCACGGTCGACCGCGCCTTGCCGGCGGCGGTCAGCGAGGCCAGCCACGAGCGCAGCAGCGGCAGGGTCAGCGCGTCGAGCGTGGTCGCCCCGCGCACGGCCGCGAACTCCAGCAGCGCCCGCACGTCGGTGACGTACGCCCGCTCGGTGTGCGCGGACCGGCCGCGCTCGGTGCGCAGGTGACGGCCGAACTCCTCCACGGCGTCCTCGACCTCGCCGCTCAGCGGCAGGCCGCTGGACGTCGCGGAGGACGTCGCGGTGGACGTCGGGGTCGTCGTCACCCCGCCACGCTACGGCGGACGTCCGCTCGTCGCGCCCCGACGCGCGGCGGCACCGCGCGGGGCACCCGGACGGAGCAGCCGGCTCACGCGCCCTCCGGGACGTCGTCGCGGACGACGCGTCGCACCTGCCGCTCGTCCGCGGGGACGCGCGACGGAGCCACCCGCAGGACCCGCCAGCCCGCGCCGTGGCGCTCGGCCAGCCCGAGCAGGGCGAGCCGCCCGAGCGCCGCCTGCAGCGTCGACGGGTCGAGCCCCGCCGCCACGCACAACCGGTCGAGGGGTCGCCCTTGCCGCACCGGCAGCGCGTCGAGCACCCGCAGGGTCACGGGGTCGAGGTCGTCCGCCGGCCCGGCGCGACCCGCGCGAGGTGCCGCCGAGTCCTCGCCCAGCCGACCCACGAGGTCGACCACCTCGGCCGCGTCGGTGACCAGCACGGCGCGGCCGTCGCGCACCAGCTCGTGGCAGCCCGCCGAGGCCGCCGACGTCACCGGCCCCGGCACCGCGCCCACCGGCCGACCGAGCGCTGCCGCCGTGCGCGCCGTGTTGAGCGCCCCGCTGCGCAGCGCGGCCTCCACGACGACGGTGCCGCCGGACGCCGCGGCGATGAGCCGGTTGCGCTGCAGGAACCGCGACCGCGTGGGCGCCGATCCCGGCGGGACCTCGCTCACCACGGCCCCGTCGTCCGCGAGCGCCTGCATCAGCTGGTCGTTGCCCTGCGGGTAGGCGCGGTCGAGGCCTCCGGCGACGAAGGCGACGGTGCGCCCCGCCGCGAGGGCGGCCCGGTGAGCGCTGGCGTCGATGCCGTACGCCAGCCCGCTCACCACGAGGAAGCCGCGCTCGGCCACGCCCGCCGCGATCTCGCCGGTGACGTGCTCGCCGTAGCCGGACGACGCCCGCGCCCCCACCACCGCGACCGAGCGCCGGGCCAGCGCGTCGAGCTCGACCGGACCGCGCACCCACAGGCACACCGGCGGGGCGCTGAGCCGCCCGAAGCCCTCGGGCCACTCGGCCGAGGACGGCAGCACGACCCGGCCGCCGAGGGAGTGCAGGGTGCGCAGGTCGCGCTGCGGGTCGAGCTCGCCGAGGCGCGCGCGGTAGCGCAGCATCCACTCGACCTGGCGCGTCAGCAGCGCCTCCAGCGCCCCGCCGGCCCCCACCTGCTCGACGAGCGTCGACACCCTCGGGTCGCCCGGCTCGGCGAGGCGCGACCAGGCGACACGGGCCAGCAGCTCGTCGTCCGGGTCGAAGCGAAGGGCCAGGCGCCGCGAGCCGCTCATGCCGCGTCCTGGCGCAGCGCGTACGCGAGCGAGACGTCGGCCTCGACCGGCGAGGACCGACCGCCGAGGTCGGCGAGCGTCCACGCCGAGCGCAGTACCCGGTCGTACCCGCGCACCGTGATCGTGCCGCGCTCGATGCCGAGGTCGATCGGCTTGGTCGAGGCGGGCGGGAGCCGCCAGCGTCCACGCCGCAGCTCGTGGCCCGGCACGTGGGCGTTGAGCCGCCACGGCGTGCCGCGCCACCGCTCGCGCTGCGCCGCCCTCGCCCCGGCCACGCGGGCCGCGACGGTGGCCGACGAGACCCCCGGACCGGCCGTGGACAGGGCCGCCCGCGTCACCGGCAGCACCTGCACCCGCAGGTCGACGCGGTCGAGCAGCGGTCCGGACAGGCGGTGCAGGTAGCGCCGCCGGGCCATCGGCGTGCAGGTGCACTCGGTGCCCTTGCCGCTCGCCCGGCCGCACGGGCACGGGTTGGCCGCGAGCACGAGCTGGAACCGCGCCGGGTACCGGGCGTGCCCGGCCGAGCGGTGGATCACCAGCTCGCCCTCCTCGAGCGGCTGCCGCAGCGCGTCGAGCACCCGCCGCTCGAACTCGGGGGCCTCGTCCAGGAACAGCACGCCGTGGTGCGCCCGCGACGCCGCACCCGGGCGCGGGACCCCGACCCCTCCCCCGACCACCGACGCGGCCGAGGCGGTGTGGTGCGGGTCGACGAAAGGCGGGCGCAGCACGAGCCCCGAGCCCGGCGGCAGCGCACCGGCGAGCGAGTGCACGGCGGTCACCTCGAGTGCAGCAGCCCCGTCGAGGTCGGGCAGCAGCGACGGCAGCCGCGCGGCCAGCATGGTCTTCCCCGCGCCTGGCGGACCGAGGAGGAAGAGGTGGTGGCCGCCCGCCGCCGCGACCTCGAGACTCTGCCGGGCCTCGTCCTGGCCGACGACGTCGGCGAGGTCGGGCGCGGGCGCCGGGTCGTCGTCGAGGTCCGGGCCGGTGTCGTCGTCGTCGACGGGCTCGGGGCCGCCCGCCTCGCCGCGGTAGGCCGCGACCAGCCCGGCCAGCGACCGGGCTCCGTGCACGCGCACCCCCGGCACCAGCGACGCCTCCGCCACGTTGGCCGCCGGCACCACGACCCGCTCGATCCCGCGACGGGCCGCCGCCAGCACCGCGGGCAGCACGCCCCGCACCGCCCGGACGCGGCCGTCGAGCCCGAGCTCGCCCAGGTGGACGACGCCGCGCGCTGCCTCCTCCGGCACGACCTCCCCGGCCACCAGCACCGCCACGGCGATCGCGACGTCGAAGGCCGTGCCCGCCTTGGGCAGCGACGCGGGCGAGAGGTTGACCGTGATGCGCCGCGTCGGCAGCGCGACACCGGAGTTGTGGCACGCCGCCCGCACGCGGTCGCGCGCCTCACCGAGTGAGGTGTCGGGCAGTCCGGTGATGGTGAACGCCGGCAGCCCGTTGGCCAGGTCGGCCTCGACGTCGACCACGTGGCCGTCCAGCCCGCTGAGCGCGACGCAGTGCGTGACCCCGAGCGCCATCAGGCCACCGCCCGCAGGTGCTCAACCCGCGCCGCGCCCGACGGCGGGCGGTGCACCGCGACCACGTCGATCCGCACCGCCGGCGGGTGCAGCCCCGACTCGGCCAGCCAGCGCGCGGCCAGCCGCCGCAGCCGGGCGAGCTTGCGGGCCGTCACCGCCTCGGCCGGATGCCCGAACGCGGCACCGCGACGCGTCTTCACCTCGCACACGACCAGGCAGTCGCCGTCGCGCGCGACGATGTCGATCTCACCGAGGTCGCACCGCCAGTTGCGGTGCAGCACCTGGTACCCGAGCTCGGTCAGGTGCCGCGCCGCGACGTCCTCGCCGTAGCGCCCCACCGTGTCCTTCGCGGCCACACGACCACCTCCGGCGACCACGCTGCCCGGCAACCGCTGGCGGCACGACGACGCAGCCGCGCCCTGTGGACGACGGGACTCGCGTCGTCCACCGGTGGACGAGCCAGAGCGCCCCGCGTCAGGCCAGCAGCCAGCCGTGGGTGTCGGCGATGCGCACGGCCTCGGCGCGGGTGCGGGCACCGGTCTTGCCGATGGCGGCCGACAGGTGGTTGCGCACCGTGCCCTCCGACAGGTGCAGCGACGCCGCGATGTCGGCGACCGTGCCGCCGCCGCGCGCCGCCGCCAGCACCTCCTCCTCGCGCCGGGTCAGCGGGCTGTCGCCGACCGCGAGCGTCTCGGCCGCGAGCGAGGGGTCGACCACCCGCAGCCCGGAGTGCACGCGCCGCACCGCGTCCGCGAGCTGGCGGGCCGGGGTGTCCTTGACGACGAAGCCGCTGGCGCCCGCCGCCATGGCCCGGCGCAGGTAGCCCGGCCGCCCGAACGTCGTCACCATCAGCACCCGGCAGCCGGGCACCGCCGACCGCAGCGCTCCCGCTGCCGTGATGCCGTCGACCTCGCCCATCTCGACGTCGAGCAGCGCGACGTCCGGCTGTGCCGCCCGGGCCGCCTCGACCACCTCGGCACCCGAGGACACCTCGGCCACGACCTCGAGGTCGGGCTCGAGCCGCAGCAGGGCCGCGAGCGCCCCGCGCACGAGCGCCTGGTCGTCGGCGAGCAGCAGCCGGATCGGCTCGCTCACGCGACCGCCACGCGCAGCACGAACCCGCCGCCGGGCGCCGAGCCCACCGTCATGGCCGCATCCGCCGCGCTCGCGCGGTCGCGCAACCCGGCCAGCCCCTGCCCGCCGCCGCCGGACGACGGCCCGCACCCGTCGTCCTGCACCTCGACCGACGACGCGGTCAGCCGCACGACGCAGGCCCCGGCCCGGCTGTGCCGCACCACGTTCGTCACGCCCTCGCGCACCGCCCAGGCGAACAGCTCGCGCCGCTCGGCCGGGACGTCGTCGACGGACGACGGCAGGTGGGCGGCGATCCCCGCGGCCTCCAGGGCGGTGCGCGCCCCGGCCAGCTCGCCCGCCAACGTCACGCCGCGCATCCCCCCGACGGTGGCCCGGACGTCGGCCAGCGCCTCGCGCGCCAGCCGCTCGACGTCCCCGATCTCGGCCTGCGCGCCGGGTGCGCCCTCGGCCTCGGCCAGCCGCCCGGCCAGCTCCGCCTTGACCGTGATGACGGTCAGGGAGTGGCCGAGGATGTCGTGCAGGTCGCGCGAGAGCCGGGCCCGCTCGTCGGCGACGGCCAGCCGGCCGATCTCCTCGCGCGCCTTGAGCAGCTCGGCGTTGCGGGCGATGATCTGCGTGACGCCCCAGGCCGCGAAGCAGGCGATGAGGATCTGGAAGGCGAAGAAGCTGTCGGTGTCCCACCCGGGCACGACGCGCGGCACGACCTCCGACGCGACGGCCAGCGCCACCACCACGGGCAGCGCCACGCGTCCCGGCAGGGCCATCACCGACAGCACGCCGATGTAGATCGTCCCGCCGGTGACGGACGCCCCGGCCCCCGGCGCCGCCAGCACGAGCAGCCCGAGCATGACGACCAGGAGCACCGCGACCCGGACGACGGCCACGCCCTGCTCGCGCCGGGCGGACCGCACCATCAGCGACCCGAGCACGAACAGCCCGGCGAACGCCAGCAGCGCCACCACCGCGACGAGCGACCAGGCCGTGCCGCGGCGCACCGCGTCGAGCACGGGCTGCACCAGGTAGACGAGCCAGATGCCGGCGAACACCGCCGGCCGGGCCCGTCCCACGCCCGTGAGCGCGGACGCCGGCACCGCGGCCGGCGCGTCGTCCAGAGGACGCGCACCGGCCGCGGTGGCCGTCGTCCGGGTGCTCACGCGCCCACCGTAGAGGCTCAGACCCGGGCGGTGTCGCGGCGGAACCGCCAGGCCGCGCCACCGGCGAACAGGGCTGCCCACACCACGACGTTGAGCACCGCGGTGGCCTCCCAGCCGGTGTCACCGAGCGGCGCGCGGCTGAGCGAGGCGAGCCCGTTCATGGGGGTGAACTTCGAGACGGTCGCGAACCACGAGCCGTCGTCCAGCGGGACGAACAGGCCGCCCGCGAAGGCCAGCACCGCGAGCACCGGGCCCAGGATCTGCATGACGTTCTCGCTCGGCAGCAGGTAGCCCATGAACAGCCCGAAGGCCGCGAAGACCACCGACCCGACCCACGCGACGAGCCCGCTGACGACCCAGACGTGCAACGGGATCTGCGCGCCGAGCAGCCGGCCGACGACACCCACGACGAGCACCGACATCAGGCCGAGGGTCATGGCCGTGACGAGCTTGGTGGCGATGTAGGCGGTCGGGCGCAACGGGGTCAGCCGCAGCTGGCGGCTCCAGCCCGCGGCCCGCTCGACCGACACCATCGCGCCGCCGCTGGTGGTGGCCAGCATCGCGCCGTACACGGCCATGCTGATCATGATGTAGGCGGTGACGTTGCCCAGACCCGCGCGCTCGGTCTTGTACTCGGCGTTGGTGCCGAAGATCGCCAGGAACACCGGCGGCATGACGAGGGTGAAGAACACCGTGCGCCGGTTGCGCAGCAGGCGCCGCACCTCCAGCTTCAGGAACGTCAGGCTGAATCCTCCGCGCCCGCGCGGGGTGCGGTCCACGTCCCAGACGTCGGTGACGGTCGTCGCGCTCATCGCTGGTCCTCCTCGGTGGTGCCGGTCTCGGGGGTGGTGTCGCCGGTCAGCGCGAGGAAGGCGTCCTCGAGCCCGGACGACGTGATCTCGACGTCGCGCGCGGCGGTGGCGGTCAGCAGGTGGCGGGCGACGGTGTCGGAGTCCGCCGAGCGCAGCAGCACCCGGTCGCCGCGGCGCTCGACCCGCTCGACGCCCGGCAGCGCGGCCAGCTCGACCTCCGGGACGTCCGGCAGCGTGGCGCTGACCGTGCGGCCCGAGGCGAGGTTCTTGATCTGGGCAGCGCTGCCGTCGGCGACGACCTTGCCCCGGCTGACCAGCACGATCCGGTCGGCGTAGGCGTCGGCCTCGTCGAGGTAGTGGGTCGCGAAGACGACGGTGCGGCCCCGGGCGGCGTCGGCCCGGATCGCGGCCCAGAACTCGCGCCGGCCCTCGACGTCCATGCCGGTGGTCGGCTCGTCCAGCACCAGCAGCTCGGGGTCGGGGACCAGCGCGAGCGCGAACCGCAGCCGCTGCTGCTGCCCGCCCGAGCACTTGCCGACCCGGCGGTCGGCGATCTCGGCGATGCCGGCGCGGGCCAGCACCTCGTCGACCGGCCGCGAGTAGCTGAACAGCGCGGCCATCATCTGGACGGTCTCGCGCACGGTGAGGTCCTTCAGCAGACCGCCCGTCTGCATGACCGCGGCGATCTCGCCGCGGGCGACGGCCTGCTGCGGGGAGCCGCCGAGCACCTCGACGGTGCCGGACGTCGGCCGGGCCAGGCCCAGCACCATGTCGATGGTCGTGGTCTTGCCGGCGCCGTTCGGCCCGAGGAACGCGACGACCTCGCCGCGCTGGATCTCGAGGTCGATGCCCCGCACCGCCTGCACCGCACCGAAGTGCTGGTGCAGGTCGCGCAGGCGCAGCGCCGGGCTGGAGGGGGACGACGCACCAGGTCGCGCACCGGACGTCGCCCCAGAGGTCGCGGTGGCCAGGGAGGAGTTGCTGCTCATGACGACCAGCGTGGCCGGACGCCGGCTCCGGTCCCTGCGGCGCCCGTCACGACCCACCCATGACGTCCGTCACGGGTCCAGGTCGTGGTTGGTGCGGTCGTGCCCGCACCGCTCCCCTCAGGTCGCGGCGTTCACCGGCGCCGGGCAGGGAGCGGCGTCGTCGAGCACCTCGGCCGGCGAGCGGCGGCGGTTGACCAGGACCGAGCCCAGGATCACCGCGGCGAACCCGGCGAGCGTCCAGCCGGTCACCTTCTCGTCGAGCAGCAGCGCCCCGGCCGCGACCGCGACCGCCGGGTTCACGTAGGTGATGGTCGTGGCGCGCACCGGCCCGATCTCGGCCACCAGCGCCACGAGCAGCAGGAACGCGGCCGCCGTGCAGACCACCGCCAGCAGCACGACCGACAGGCTCACCTTCGCCGACGGCAGCTGGTGCGGCAGGCCGGGCAGCGCGAACGGCAGGTAGCCGAGCGCCGCCGCGGTCAGCGACATCGCCACGACGCCGGGCCCCGGCAGGTCGGAGAACCAACGGGCCAGCAGCGCGGCGCCGAACGCGTAGCCGACGACCACGACCGCCATCTCGCCGACCGCCGACCACTGGCTGCCGCCGACGTCCACGCCGACGAGCAGCGCGACACCCGCGATGCCCAGAGCCAGGCCGAGCACCCCGCGACGGCCCAGCACCTCGTGCCGGCCGGTCACCAGCGCGACCCCGACGCCCACGAGCGGCACGGCCGCCACGAGCAGGCCGGTCAACGAGCTGGTGAGGTGCTGCTCGGCGCGCGACAGGAGCAGCCACGGCACGGTGATCTCGACCGCGGTGAACACCAGCAGCTGGGGCCAGCGGCGCAGTACCGGACGCACCCAGCCCTTCGCGAGCGCCACGGGCAGCAGCAGCAGGGCGCCGAGTGCCGTCCGGGCGAAGACGAGGGTCAGCGGGCTGAGCTCCTCGACGGCCACCTTGATCAGCAGGTACGGGATCCCCCAGGCGATCGACAGCCCGACGAACAGCAGCGCGGCACGACGACTCATGCCCCCATCGTCCTGGCTCGCGACCGTTCAGTCCATCTACGATCTCTTCATGACAACGTCAAGCCGCGACTTCACGATCGACCTGCGCCGGCTGCGGGTGCTGCGCGTGCTCGAGCAGCACGGCACGGTGTCGGCCGCCGCCACGGCGCTGCACCTGACGCCGTCCGCCGTCTCGCAGCAGATCGCCGGGCTGTCGCGCGAGACCGGCGTGCAGCTGCTCGAGAAGCGCGGCCGCGGCGTGCGGCTCACCGGCCGCGCCCGCCGGCTGCTCGACCACGCCGCAGTGATCGAGCAGCAGCTGCAGGCCGCGCGGGCCGACCTCGCGAGCTGGGACGCCGGCGAGGCCGGCCACCTCAGCATCGCCTCGCTCTCGACCGGCATCACCGCGGTCGTCGCGCCAGCCCTGAAGTCGTTGCGGGACAGCCACCCTGGCATCACCTGGAACGTCGAGGAGTCCGAGCCGCCGGACCTGTTCACCGCGCTCGACCTCGGGGACGTCGACGTCGCCGTCACCGTGCACCACCGGCCCAGCCCGCCGGTCACCGACGCCCGCTACCACCGGGTCGACCTGCTGGTGGACCCGCTCGACGCGGTGCTGCCGGCCGACCACCCGCTGGCCGACCCCGCCGGCGTGCACCTGGTCGACCTCGCCGACCAGACCTGGGTCGCGGGCTACCCCGGCGGCTCGTGCGCCCAGCTCACGGACGCGGTGTGCACCAACGCGGGGTTCACGGCCGACGTCCGCCACCACGTCGGCGACTGGGTCGCCCTCGGCGCGCTGGTGGCCGCCGGCATGGGCGTCGCCCTGGTGCCGCGGCTGGCCCAGCCGCTGCCGGTCGAGGGCCTGGCCGTCGTGCCGGTGCTGGGCTCCCCCGCGTCCCGGCACTTCTACGCGGCCGTCCGGGCCGGGTCGCAGGACGACCCGCTCGTCGCCCTGCTGCTGCGACGGCTCGCGGACGCGGCCGACGCGTGGACCGCCCGCTCCTGCTGAGCGTCAGCAGCCGAGCAGGCGCTGCGCCAGGTAGCCCTCGACCTGGTCGAGCGCCACGCGCTCCTGGGTCATCGAGTCGCGGTGCCGGACGGTCACGGCGTGGTCCTCGAGGGTGTCGAAGTCGACCGTGAGGCAGAACGGCGTGCCGATCTCGTCCTGGCGGCGGTAGCGGCGGCCGATAGCACCGGCGTCGTCGAACTCGATGTTCCAGCTCTTGCGCAGCGTCGCGGCGAGGTCGCGCGCCTTCGGCGACAGGTCGGCGTTGCGCGACAGCGGCAGCACGGCCGCCTTGATCGGCGACAGCCGCGGGTCGAGCTTGAGGACGACCCGCTTGTCGACGCCGCCCTTGGCGTTCGGCGCCTCGTCCTCGGCGTACGCGTCGAGCAGGAACGCCATCATCGAGCGGCCGACACCGGCGGCGGGCTCGATGACGTACGGCGTCCAGCGCTCGTTCTTGCCCTGGTCGAAGTACGACAGGTCGACACCGGAGTGCTTGCTGTGCGTCGTCAGGTCGAAGTCGGTGCGGTTGGCGATGCCCTCGAGCTCGCCCCACTCCGAGCCGGCGAAGCGGAAGCGGTACTCGATGTCGACGGTGCGCGTCGAGTAGTGCGAGAGCTTCTCCTTCGGGTGCTCGTAGTGGCGCAGGTTGTCGGGGTCGATGCCGAGGTCGACGTACCACTGCGTGCGCAGGTCGATCCAGGTCTGGTGCCACTCGGCGTCCGTGCCCGGCTCGACGAAGAACTCCATCTCCATCTGCTCGAACTCGCGCGTGCGGAAGATGAAGTTGCCGGGCGTGATCTCGTTGCGGAAGCTCTTGCCCTGCTGGGCGATGCCGAACGGCGGCTTTTTGCGGGCCGAGGTCATGACGTTGAGGAAGTTCAGGAAGATGCCCTGGGCGGTCTCGGGCCGCAGGTAGTGCAGGCCGGACTCGTCGTCGACCGCGCCGAGGTAGGTCTTCAGCAGGCCGCTGAAGGCGCGCGGCGGCGTCCAGGCCCCGCGGGTGCCGCAGTTCGGGCACGCGACCTCGGCCATGTCGACGTCGTCCGGGTTCTCCAGGCCCTTCTTCTCGGCGACGGCCTCCTGCAGGTGGTCGGCGCGGAAGCGGCGGTGGCAGCTCTGGCACTCGGTGAGCGGGTCGGTGAACGTCTCGACGTGGCCGCTCGCCACCCAGGTGGCGGTGGGCAGGATCACCGAGGAGTCGAGGCCGACGACGTCGTCGCGGCTGGTGACCATCGAGCGCCACCACTGGCGCTTGACGTTCTCCTTCAGCTCGACGCCGAGGGGTCCGTAGTCCCACGCCGACTTGGTGCCGCCGTAGATCTCGCCGCAGGGGTACACCAGACCGCGCCGCTTGGCGAGGCTGACGACGGTGTCGATGCGGGAGTCGGGCTTGGCGGCCACGGGCGGATCACTCCATCAGGGATCGGACGACGAGTCGGCTCGCGAGGCGGCCAGAGCGGCCGGCGCGAGCAGCCAGGCTACCGGTCGGCCGTGCGGCCGGGCGACGCGGTTCCGGCGCCCGGGTCGCGGTCGCTGGCGTGGTCGACCACGCCGTCCGGCGACGCCTCGGCCAGCGCCTCGTAGGCGCTCGGCTCGTCGACCGCGTGGTACATCACCGGCACGGCGCGCAGCTTCACGTCGTACGACGACAGCGCCCGGCGGTAGGCGCCGGTGGTCTCCCACTCGGTCTGCAGCAGCCAGCGCCCGGGCTCGTCGATCGAGCGGCCGAGGTGCCCGCGGCGGCAGCCGGGCTGCGAGCGCAGCGCGTCCAGCGCCTCGCGGCCGCGCTCGCGGAACGTCGTGGCCTCGGCCTCGGGCACGACGTAGCGCGTCACGACCACCAGCGGCATGCTGCGAGGATGTCACGGTGACCAACCCCTCGTCGTCCGGACCCCGCCCGGGCCAGCCCGGCGCTCCCGGCGGGCTGCGCCGGTCCGTCGAGGCGGCCAGCCGGCCGCTGCTGCTGCGGCTGACGGCGCTGCCCCGGCCGGTGCCGTTCCTCGTCCTGCTGGCGGTGCTGGTCGTCGGCGTCCTGGTCGGTGGACCGGTCGGCGTGGTGTGCACCGCGCTGGTCGTGCTGTTCGTCGCCTGGTTGATGTTCCTGTCGTGGCCGCGGCTGACCGGGCCGGAGAAGCTCGGCCGCGTCGCGGTGCTCGCGGTGGCCGTGGCACTGTGCGTCGTGCAGGCCTTCCCGCGCTGACCGGGCATTTCCCGGAACCGCGGTGGAGCGGCACCGCGGGCCGCTAGCGTCCGAGCGGTGAGCAGAGCCACGATCCTCACGGTCGACGACGACCCCGAGGTCTCGGCCGCGGTGGCCCGCGACCTGCGCTCGCGCTACGGCGCCGACTACCGGGTGGCGCAGGCGACCTCGGCCGCCCAGGCGCTCGACGTCCTGGCCGCCCTCGCCCTGCGCGACGAGCCCGTCGCGCTCGTCGCGGCCGACCAGCGCATGCCCGAGATGACCGGCGTCGAGCTGCTCGCCAGATCCCGCACGCACGCACCCGACGCCAAGCTGCTGCTGCTCACCGCCTACGCCGACACCGGGGTCGCGATCCAGGCGATCAACGAGATCGGCCTGGACCACTACCTGCTCAAGCCGTGGGACCCGCCCGAGGAGCGGCTCTACCCGGTGGTCGACGACCTGCTCGAGGACTGGCGCCGCAACCACCCCGACCACACGTCCGACGTCCGCGTGGTGGGCCACCGCTGGTCCGAGCGCAGCCACGAGGTCAAGACGTTCCTCGCCCGCAACCACGTGCCGTACCGCTGGTACGACGTCGAGCTGGACGCCGAGGGCCAGCGGCTGCGCGACCTCGCTGCGGCGGACGCCGACGCGCTGCCGCTGGTGCTGGTGCCTGACGGCGAGACCTTGCGCTCGCCGACGTCCGTCGTCCTGGCCGGTGCGCTCGGGCTGCGGACGAGCGCGCAGCAGCCGCTGTACGACCTGTGCATCGTCGGTGCCGGGCCAGCCGGGCTCGCCGCCGCCGTGTACGCGGCGTCCGAGGGGCTGAGCACGGTCGTGGTGGAGCGCGAGGCGCCGGGTGGCCAGGCCTCGCAGAGCGCCGCCATCGAGAACTACCTGGGCTTCCCCAAGGGGCTCACCGGCTCGGACCTGACCCAGCGCGCGGTGGCGCAGGCGTCGCGGTTCGGCGCCGAGATGGTGCTGGCGCGCGACGTCGTCCGGTTGGAGCGACGGGGTCCGGTGCACGCGGTGGTGCTGGACGGCGACGGCTCGGGCTCGGGGTCCGGCGAGGTCGAGGCCCGCGCCGTGGTCGTCGCCACCGGCGTCTCGTACCGGCGGCTGGAGGCCGAGGGCCTGCTGGAGCTGACCGGCCGCGGCGTCTACTACGGCGCCTCGGCCAGCGACGCCCCGCAGTGCCAGGGCGACGAGGTGTACGTCGTCGGGGCGGCGAACTCGGCCGGCCAGGCCGCGCTGAACCTCGCCCGCTTCGCCGCACGCGTGGTGCTGGTCGTGCGCGGGCCCTCGCTCGAGGCGACGATGTCGAGCTACCTGGTCGACCGGATCGGCGCCGCGCCGAACGTCGAGGTGCGGCTGGGCTGCGAGGTCGTGGGCTGCCGCGGCGACGGCCACCTCGAGCAGCTGACGCTGGCCGACCGCGCCACCGGCGAGCGCCAGGACGTGCCGGCGAGCTGGCTGTTCGTGTTCATCGGGGCCTCGCCGCGCACCGACTGGCTGGGCGAGGGCGTCGTCCGCGACGAGCGCGGCTTCGTCGTCACGGGCCAGGACCTGCTCGCGCCCGCCCACGCCGGGACGTGGACGCAGCCGCGGGCGCCGTTCGCGCTCGAGACCAGCGAGCCCGGCGTGTTCGCCGCCGGCGACGTGCGCCTGGACTCGATGAAGCGCGTGGCCTCCGCGGTCGGCGAGGGCGCGATGTCGGTCTACCTCGTCCACCGCTACCTGGCGGCGACCTGATGCGCGCCGCCGACCTGCGCGGGATCGCGCTGTTCGACGGCCTGGACGACGACCAGCTGGGCCAGCTGCTCGAGCGCGGCTCCGAGGTGCGGGTCGAGCCGGGCGTCGTCCTCTTCCACGAGGGCGAGCACGCGGACGACTGGTGGGTGCTCGTGGACGGCGCCCTCGAGCTGACCCGGCGGTCCGGCTCCGAGAGCGCGGTCGTGGGCCGCATGGACACCCCGGGGCGCTGGGCCGGCGGCTTCCGCGCCTGGGACGAGCACGGCGTCTACCTCGCCACCGGCCGCGGCGTGCACGAGGGACGGGTGCTGCGCGTGCCCTCCCCCGCCCTGCGCGAGCTGTCGACCGCGTGGTTCCCGTTCGGGGCGCACCTGGTCGAGGGCCTGTACGGCACCGCCCGCGCCATCGAGCAGACCGCCCGCCAGCGCGACGCGCTCGTCACGCTGGGCACCCTGGCTGCGGGACTCGCGCACGAGCTGAACAACCCGGCCGCCGCCGCGACCCGGGCCGTCGCGTCGCTCGAGGCCACCTGCCGCACGTTGCTGGAGTCGCTCGGCCACCTGGCGCAGGGCGACATCACGGCCGACCAGTTCACCGCGCTGGACGCGCTGCGCCGCGACGTCGTGCCGCGCACCGGGCAGGACGACGCGCGCGACCCGCTCGCCCGGATCGACCAGGAGGAGGCGCTGCAGGCCTGGCTCGAGCGGCGCGCCGTGCGCGAGCCCTGGCAGCTGGCGCCCGTGCTCGTGCAGGCCGGCGCCGACGTCGCCTGGTGCGAGCGAGCGGCGCTGGTGCTGCCGGAGGGCGCCCTCGAGGCCGGGCTCCGGTGGGTGGCCAGCACGTACGCGGCAGTCGAGCTGCTCGGCCAGGTCAAGGAGTCGACCCGGCGCGTGTCCGAGCTCGTCGACGCCGTCCGGTCGTACTCGCAGATGGATCGCGGTGCGGTGCAACGGATCGACGTCACCGAGGGCATCGAGAGCACCCTGGTGATGCTGGGCCACCAGCTGCGCGGGATCACCGTCGAGCGCGACTACGGCGCCGACGTCCCGGAGGTCGAGGCGTTCGCCGGCGAGCTCAACCAGGTCTGGACCAACCTCGTCGACAACGCGGTCGACGCCATGGACGGCTCGGGCACGCTGCGGCTGACGACCCGCGCCGACGGCGACCACGTCGTCGTCGAGGTCGCCGACACCGGCGCCGGCATGCCGCCCGAGGTCGCGGCCCGGGCGTTCGAGGCGTTCTTCACGACCAAGGACGTCGGCCGCGGCACCGGGCTGGGCCTCGACATCGCCCGCCGCGCGGTCGTGGAGCGGCACGGCGGCACGATCGAGATCACCTCGCAGCCCGGCGAGACCGTGGTGCGCGTGCGCCTGCCGCTGCGGGCGCGCCCGAGGAGTTGACAACGGTTCTCACCTGTCGTGAGAATGATTGTCATGTCGCCCCGCCTGCTCGCCGCGCTGTGCGTCGTCGCCGCGGTGGCGGCCGTGGCCGGCTGCAGCACGGGTCTCGGGACGCCGGACGACGGCAAGATCCACGTGACGACGAGCTTCTACCCCCTGCAGCACGTGGCCGAGCGCGTCGGCGGCGACCAGGTCGACGTCACGTCGCTGACCAAGCCGGGGGCCGAGCCGCACGACCTCGAGCTCACGCCGCGCGACGTCGCCGGCCTGCAGGACGCCGACCTGGTGCTCTACGTCCACGGCTTCCAGCCCGCCGTCGACGAGGCGGTCACGAGCGCCGGCCCGAAGGACGTGCTGGACGCCGCCCCCGCCGCGCACCTCGACCTGACCTTCACCCCGATCGAGGAGGGCGAGCAGCACGCCGACGAGGCCGGCGCCGTCGACCCGCACTTCTGGCTCGACCCCACCCGGCTCTCGGCGGTGGCGGCGGCCTTCGAGCAGCGGCTCGCGCAGCTGCGCCCGGCCTCCGCGCCGGCGTTCGCGCGCAACCTGGCCGGCCTGCAGGCCGAGCTGTCCGACCTCGACACCAGCTACCGCGAGGGCCTGGCGCACTGCGCCGACCTCGACCTCGTGACCAGCCACAACGCCTTCGGCTACCTGGCGCGGCGGTACGGCCTGCACCAGGTCGGCATCACCGGCCTGACGCCGGAGGCCGAGCCCGGCCCGCGCCAGCTCGCCGACGTCGCGACGTTCGTGCGCGAGCACGGCACCCGCACCATCTACTACGAGACGCTCGTCAGCCCGGCGGTCGCGCGCACCGTGGCCGCCGAGACCGGGGCGCGCACCGCGGTGCTCGACCCGCTCGAGGGGCTGAGCGACGCCTCCGCCGGCAGCACCTACGGTGAGGTCATGCGCTCGAACCTCGCCACGCTGCGCGCCGGCCAGGGCTGCCGGTGACCGCGCGCGTCGTCGTCGAGCTGCGCGGCGTCTCGGTCGGGTACGGCGAGCGCGTCGTGGTGCGCGACGTCGACCTCGTCGTCCGCGACGGCGAGGTCGTGGCGGTGCTGGGCGCCAACGGGTCGGGCAAGACCACCCTGGTGCGCGGGCTGCTCGGGCTGGCCACCGTGCTGCACGGCGAGATCGAGGTGCTCGGCCGCAGCCAGCGCACCCGGCGCGACCGCGCCCGCATCGGGTACGTGCCGCAGCGGCACACCGTCGGCGGGGCCATCCCCTCGACCGTGCGCGAGGTCGTGGCCTCGGGCCGGCTGCCGCGCCTCGGACTGCTCGGCCGCCAGCGCGCGCACGACCGGCAGGTGGTGCAGGAGGCCATCGACGCCGTCCACCTCGGCGACCTCGCGGGCACGGACGTCGGCGAGCTCTCGGGCGGCCAGCAGCGCCGGGTGCTCATCGCCCGCGCGCTGGCCGCCGAGCCCGAGGTGCTCGTCATGGACGAGCCGACCGCCGGCGTCGACCAGGCCAGCCAGCACGCGCTCGCCGGCACGATCCGCTCGCTCGCCGCCCGAGGGGTGCCGATGGTCGTGGTCACGCACGAGGTCGGCCCGCTCGCCGACGTCCTGACCCGCGCGATCGTCGTGGACGACGGTCGCATCACCTACGACGGACCGCTCCCCCACGCGTTCGACGGGCACCGGCACGGCGAGGGCGTCGGCTCGGACCACCACCACCTGCACGACCCGCTCGACCCGCACGAGGTGCGACCCGGCCGCGGACCCGGCTGGCTCGACCAGCCGCTCGGAGGTGCGTGATGGCGGTGCTCGAGCTGCTGCAGTACGACTTCATGCGCCGTGCCCTGCTCGCCGGACTGCTCGTCGGGCTGGCCGCCCCGGTCGTCGGCATCTTCCTGGTGCAGCGACGGCTGGCGCTGATCGGCGACGGCATGGGGCACGTCGCGCTGGCCGGCGTGGCCGTCGGCGTCGTCACCGGCCAGGCGCCGGTCTGGACCGCTCTCGTCGCGGCCGTCGTCGCGGCCGTGGCCATCGAGCTGATCCGGGCGCGCGGGCGGACCAGCGGCGACGTCGCCCTCGCCGTCCTGTTCTACGGCGGCATCGCCACCGGTGTGGTGCTCATCTCGCGCTCGCCGGACGGCACCCCGGCCAACCTCAACGCCTACCTGTTCGGCGCCATCACCACCACGAGCGGCACGGACGTCGTCACCTTCGCCGTGCTCGCCCTCGCCGTGCTGCTCGTGACGGCCGCCCTGGCGCCGCGGCTGTTCGCGGTGGCCAACGACCCCGAGTACGCCCGGGCGGTCGGGCTGCCGGTGCTGGGCCTCAACCTGGTGCTCGCGGTGCTGACCGCCGTCACCGTCGTGGTCTCGATGCGGGTCGTGGGGCTGCTGCTGATCAGCGCCCTGATGATCCTGCCGAACGCGGTGGCGCAGCTGGTCTGCCACAGCTTCCGCGCCAGCCTGGCGCTCGCCGTGGTCGTGGGCGTCGTGGTGAGCCTGGCCGGCATCAGCACGAGCTTCTACACCAGCACCCCGTCGGGCGGCACGATCGTCGTCCTCGCGGTGGCGCTGTTCGTGCTGACCGCGCTGGCGACGTCCGCGCGCGAGCGGTTCGTGCGCCGGCGGCACCAGGTGGCCGAGGGCCACCACGCGCACGAGCACGGCGAGCACTGCGGTCACCCGGCCGTCGTCCACGACGACCACGTCGACTACCTGCACGGCGGGCACCGGCACGCGCCGCACGGCGGTCACTACGACGAGCACTCCGAGCACGCGCACGAGCCCGCGGCGGCCGAGCAGGAGGCCGGGAGGTGACGGGCACCGTGCGGCGCTCGACCAAGCAGCGCGACGCGGTGGCGTCCTACCTGGACGACGGCCCGACCTTCCTCAGCGCGCAGCAGATCTACGCCGGGCTGCGCGAGCAGGGCTCGACCATCGGCCTGGCCACCGTGTACCGGGCGCTGCAGGGGCTGGTCGAGGACGAGGCCGTCGACGCGCTGCGCACCGACGACGGCGAGGTCGTCTACCGGCGCTGCCGGTCCGAGCAGCACCACCACCACCTGGTCTGCCGCGAGTGCGGGCGCACGGTGGAGGTCGAGGGTCCGGCCGTCGAGCGGTGGGCCAGCACGGTCGCCGCGCAGCACGGGTTCCGCGACGTCCGGCACACCCTCGAGGTCTTCGGCACCTGCGACCGCCACTGACCGCGGCGGGTCGGCGAGGGCGGCGGCTCAGGCCGGTGGGGCGTCGGGGGTGTCGACGGCGCCGCCGTAGCGCCGCTCGCGCTGGGCGTAGGTCTCGATCGCGCGCCACAGGTCGCGGCGGTCGACGTCCGGCCACAGGACGTCGTCGAAGACCATCTCGGCGTAGGCCGACTGCCACAGCAGGAAGTTCGAGGTGCGCTGCTCGCCCGAGGAGCGCCAGAACAGGTCGACGTCGGGCATGTCCTGCTCGTCGAGGTAGCGCGCCACGGTGCGCTCGTCCACGCGGTCGGCCGACAACCGGCCCGCCGCGACGTCCTGCGCGATGGCCCGTGCGGCGTCCGCGATCTCGGCCCGGCCGCCGTAGTTGACGCACATCGTCAGGGTCAGCACCGAGTTGTCGCGGGTGAGCTCCTCGGCCGCCTCGAGCTCGCGGATCACGCTGCGCCACAGGCGAGGTCGGCGCCCGGCCCAGCGCACGCGCACCCCCCACGCGTGCATCTCGTCGCGCCGCCGGCGGATCACGTCGCGGTTGAAGCCCATCAGCCAGCGGACCTCGTCGGGCGAGCGCCGCCAGTTCTCGGTCGAGAACGCGTACGCCGACAGGTGGGTGACGCCCATCTCGATGGCGCCGGCGACGACGTCCAGCAGCACCGCCTCGCCGCGCGCGTGGCCCTCGGTGCGCGACAGCCCGCGCGCGTTGGCCCAGCGGCCGTTGCCGTCCATGACGACCGCGACGTGCTTCGGCACGAGGTCGGCCGGGACGACGGGCGGCCGGGCTCCCGAGGGGTGGGCCGGCGGCGGCACCGGGGCGACGGCGGCCGCGCCGGTGGCGGCCGCCCGACGACGCGCCCTCACAGCCGCTCGACCAGGCGCAGCGCGCGCACGCCGCGCTCGAGGTGCCACTGCAGGTAGGCCGCGACCAGCCCGCTGCCCTCGCGACGGTGCTTGACGTCGCTGGCGTCGGCGACCTCCCAGTCGCCGGCGAGCAGCGCCGCCAGCAGCTCGAGCGTGGCGGGGGCGGGCGCCACCGAGCCCGCGGGGCGGCAGGTCGAGCAGACCACGCCGCCCGACGCCACGGCGAAGGCGCGGTGCGGCCCGGCGGCCCCGCAGCGCGAGCAGTCGACGAAGCTCGGCGCCCAGCCGGCCACCGACAACGAGCGCAGCAGGTAGGCGTCGAGCACCAGGGACGAGTCGTGGACGCCCTCGGCCAGCGTGCGCAGGCCGCCCACCAGCAGGAGGAACTGCTGCACGGCGGGCTCGCGCTCCTCGGTGAGCCGGTCGGCGGTCTCGACCATCGCGGTGGCGGCGGTCCAGCGCGGGTAGTCGGCGACGAGGCGCTCGCCGTAGGGCTGGATCGTCTCGGCCTGGGTGACGGTGTCGAGCGAGCGCCCCTCGTAGAGCTGGACGTCGGTCATCATGAACGGCTCGAGCCGGGCGCCGAAGCGGCTGCGGGTGCGGCGCACACCCTTGGCGACCGCGCGCACCTTGCCGCGCTCGCGCGTCAGCAGGGTGACGATGCGGTCGGCCTCGCCCAGCTGGTGGGTGCGCAGGACGACGGCCTCGTCGCGGTACAGGCTCACCGCTCGATTGTCCTACGCGGCACCGACGGTCGCGGCACCGCCACGCAGGGACGGCCGGGCGGTCAGTAGACCGTGACCCGGTTGCGGCCCGACTCCTTGGACGCGTACAGCGCGGCATCGGCGTCCTTCAGCACGCGGTCGGCCGAGGCGTCCGAGGCCGCGACGCCGACCGACACGCTCACCCGCAACCCCTCCCGGACGTCGTCCCAGGGCTCGCGCTCGACCGCCGCGCGCACCCGCTCGCCCACCGCCGCGGCCTCCTCGCCCGACGTCGAGGGCAGCAGGACGACGAACTCGTCGCCGCCGAAGCGCACCACCACGTCGTGGGTGCGGCAGTGCGCGCGCAGGATGTCGGCGATGCGGCGCAGCACCTCGTCGCCGGCGCTGTGCGAGAACGTGTCGTTGACGTCCTTGAACAGGTCGACGTCGACGAACAGCGCCGCTCCCCCGAGCTGCTCGGCGATGCCGGCGTCGAGCATGCGCCGGTTGCCCAGGCCGGTGAGCGGGTCGATCATCGCGTCGCGCCCCAGCTGGGAGGCCTCGGCCGCGAGCGCCCGCAGGCTGATCCGGTCGCGCAGGGCGAAGAAGCGGCTCTCGCGCTCGACCCAGAGCCGGTGCGAGGCGACCTGGCGGGACTGCTCGAAGTACGGCGTCGAGGGGTGCTCGCCGTGCTCGGCCACCTCGACCAGCGCCATCGCCGACAGCGCGGCGAGCTCCCAGACCACCCGGTCGGTGAGCCGGGCGCCGGCCAGCACGTGCTCGAGCTGGGTGCGCGCCTCGGCGTACCGCCCGCCCTCGCGCAGGCAGACGGCGAGCGCGAGCCGGCCGATCTGGACCTCGGGCAGCTCGGGGCGCAGCTCGAAGCGCGCCATGGCCTGCACCAACCGGGCGTGGGCGAGCTCGGTCTGACCGAGCCGCAGCTGCACGTACGCCTCGACCAGCTCGGCGCGCGCGTGCATCTCGTCGTCGTCGCCGGCCGTGAGGTCCATCATGTGCAGCGCCAGCTCGCCGCCGCGCAGGTAGTGCTGGCGCGCCTCGGCGGCGCGGCCGTCGAGCTCGAGCGCGGTGCCCCAGGTGGCGTGCAGCACCGAGGACTCCTGCAGCACCAGCACCCGGGCGATGCGCGTGGCCTGCCCCTCCCCGCGCACGGCGGGCGAGGACAGGCACAGCGCGAACAGCGCGTCGGCCGGGTGGAACAGCTGCGCGTGGCCGAGCACCACGGCCACCGCCATGGCGGCGCTGAGGTCGTTGTACCGCTGCGGCGGGGTGTGCTCGACCAGCGCGTACGCCTCGGCGAGCGCGTCGACGGCGGACGACGCCCGGCCCAGCCGCAGGCCGGCGTCGCCGAGCAGCGAGAGCGCCTTGGCCCGCCACGCGTCGTCCCCGGGCTCGATCACCCCGAGCAGCTCGTGCGCCTGCACGATGGCGTCGTCCCAGCGGCGCTGCTCGATGAGCGCGACGCCGCACGTGTAGTGCAGGTAGCGCAGGGTGCGCAGGTCGCCGGCTCCGGCGGCGACGGGCATGGCCTCACGGGCCGCCACGACGGCGCGCGCCGAGAAGCCGTCGAGGTAGTGCTCGTGCGCCCAGTCCGAGAGCAGGTCCAGGGGACCGAAGGCGCTGGCTGCTGCCACCACGCCACCGACTGCGTCGGTCACCTCTACCCCGTTCTGCCGACCTGCTGGGACCCCGGCTCAGTGTGCCCGAGCCGGGGTCGGCCCGACAGATCTTCCGGGATTTCTCCCCAGGACGGACGCATCCTGCGGCGTCCGCCTCGACCGGCCTAGCCGGCGTCCTCCTGGGCGGACGCCCGCACCGAGCGGTTGACCGCCGACACGACGGCCTTGAGCGAGGCCGTGACGATGTTGGGGTCGATGCCCACGCCCCAGAGGACGCGGCCGTCGACGGCGCACTCGACGTACGCCGCGGCCGTGGCGTCGCCGCCCGCGCTCATGGCGTGCTCGTGGTAGTCGAGCACCCGGACGTCGACGCCGCGGTCGGCGAGCGCCTCGGTGAACGCCGCGATCGGACCGTTGCCCTGGCCCTCGAGCGCGACGACCTCGCCGTCGTCCGCGACCTCGACCGAGAGCTGGTCCAGACCCTGCGCGGACGTCGAGAGCCGGGTGCCGCGCAGCGCGAACCGGCCCCAGGGGTGGGCGGGGTCGGGCAGGTACTCGTCGCTGAACGCGCGCCACAGGTCGTCGGCCGAGACCTCGCCGCCCTCGCTGTCGGTCTGGCGCTGCACGACGCCGCTGAACTCGATCTGCAGCCGGCGGGGCAGGTCGAGGTTGCGCTCGCTCTTGAGCAGGTAGGCGACCCCGCCCTTGCCGGACTGGCTGTTGACCCGGATGACCGCCTCGTAGGTGCGGCCGACGTCGCGCGGGTCGATCGGCAGGTAGGGCACGGCCCAGACCAGCTCGTCGACCTCCTTGCCCTCGTCGGCGGCGGCCTTCTCCATCGCCTCCAGGCCCTTCTTGATGGCGTCCTGGTGCGAGCCGCTGAACGCGGTGTAGACCAGGTCGCCGCCGTACGGGTGCCGCTCGGGCACGGGCAGCTGGTTGCAGTACTCGACGGTGCGGCGGACGTCGTCGATGTCGCCGAAGTCGATCTGCGGGTCGATCCCCTGGCTGAACAGGTTGAGCCCCAGCGTCACCAGGCAGACGTTGCCCGTGCGCTCGCCGTTGCCGAACAGGCAGCCCTCGATCCGGTCGGCGCCCGCGAGGTAGCCGAGCTCGGCCGCCGCGACGCCGGTGCCGCGGTCGTTGTGCGGGTGCAGGCTCAGCACGACGCTGTCGCGGCGGGGCAGGTGCCGGTGCATCCACTCGATCGAGTCGGCGTAGACGTTCGGCGTGGCCATCTCGACCGTGGCCGGCAGGTTGACGATCAGCGGCCGCTCCGGCGTCGGGTCGATGACCTCGATCACCTTGCTGCACACCTCGATCGCGTACTCGAGCTCCGTGCCGGTGTAGGACTCGGGCGAGTACTCGTAGTAGATGTCGGTGTCGGGCGTGATCATCTCGGCGTACTTCATCGCCAGCCGCGCACCCTGCGTCGCGATGTCGGTGATGCCGTCCCGGTCGAGGCCGAAGACCACCTTGCGCTGCAGCGTGGACGTCGAGTTGTAGAAGTGGACGATCGCCTGCTTGGCGCCGCGCAACGACTCGAAGGTGCGCTCGATCAGGTGCTCGCGGCACTGCGTCAGCACCTGGATCATCACGTCGTCGGGCACGTGGTCGCCCTCGACGAGCTGGCGCACGAAGTCGAAGTCGGTCTGGCTCGCGCTGGGGAAGCCGACCTCGATCTCCTTGTAGCCCATGCGCACCAGCAGCTGGAACATCGCCAGCTTGCGGGCCGGGCTCATCGGGTCGATCAGCGCCTGGTTGCCGTCCCGCAGGTCGACGGCGCACCACCGCGGCGCGCGCTCGACGTGGCGCTCGGGCCAGCGCCGGTCGGGGAGGTCGACCTCGAACGTCTCGTGGTACGGCCGGTACTTGTGCACCGGCATGACGGACGCGAGCTGGGGGGTGGACTCGTAGGGCATGGTGCGCGGCCTTCGGCTCGAGGGGTGCGACCGGCACACCAGCATCCCGCGACGAGGAGCCGGTCAGCTACGAGGCCCCGCCGCGGCGACGAAGGAGGAGCTGCGCCGTCCGCACGCCGACCACCGTACGCCCGGCCGCGCGACGCCGTCCACGCCCCGGACCGTCGTCCCACATCCCGGGACCCCGGGACCCCGCGACCCCGCGCCCAGTTGATCACGTTGTGCAGGGCTAGAGGCGCACTCCAAGGGCTGCAGCCCTTGGAAAGCAGGGCTAGCCCTGCACAACGTGATCAACTGCGACCGGACGGCGGGGTCAGGTGCGGCGGGTGAGCAGGGCCTCGGCGATCTGGACGGCGTTCAGGGCGGCGCCCTTGCGCAGGTTGTCGCCGGACACGAACAGCGTCAGGCCGCGGCCGCCCTCGACCGCGGGGTCGGTGCGCACGCGCCCGACGAGGCTCACGTCGCGACCGGCCGCGTCCAGGGGCGTCGGGACGTCGGCCAGCTCGACGCCCTCGGCCCCGGCCAGCAGCTGCAGCGCCCGCTCGGGCGACAGCGGCCGCTCGAACGCGGCGTGGATCGCCAGCGAGTGCCCGGTGAAGACCGGCACGCGCACGCAGGTGGCCGCCACCGCGAGGTCGGGCAGGTGCAGGATCTTGCGGCTCTCGTTGCGGAGCTTCTGCTCCTCGTCGGTCTCGCCGCTGCCGTCGTCGACGACCGAGCCGGCCATCGGCAGCACGTTGAACGCGATCGGCTTCACGTACGCGTGCGGCTCGGGCATCTCGACCGAGCGGCCGTCGAACGCCAGCGCAGAGGCCTGGTCGGCGACCTTGCGCACCTGCTCGTCGAGCTCGGCCACGCCCTTGCCGCCGCTGCCCGACACCGCCTGGTACGACGAGACGTACAGCCGGATCAGGCCGGCCTCGTCGCTGAGCGGCTTGAGCACCGGCATCGCGGCCATCGTGGTGCAGTTCGGGTTGGCGACGATGCCCAGCGGCAGGTCGTCGAGGTCGGCCGGGTTGACCTCGCTGACGACGAGCGGCACCTGCGGGTGCATGCGCCAGGCGCTGGAGTTGTCGACGACCGTCGCCCCGGCGGCGGCCACGCGGGGCGCGAGCTCGAGCGAGGCGGTCTTGCCGTTGCTGAACAGCGCGATGTCGAGGCCGCCGAGGTCGGCCGTCGCCGAGTCCTCGACCGTGACCTCGCCGTCCGCCCAGGGCAGCGTCGTGCCGGCCGAGCGGGCCGACGCGAAGAACCGGACGTCGTCCAGCGGGAACGAGCGCTCCGCCAGCAGGGCTCGCATGACCCCGCCGACCTGACCAGTGGCTCCGAAGACTCCGACGCGCATGGCTCCAGGGTAGGCGAGCCGGGCGCCGGCCGGTCGCGCCGTCTCAGAAGCCGAGGCGCTGCAGCTGCTTGGGGTCGCGCTGCCAGTCCTTGGCGATCTTGACGTGCAGGTCGAGGTAGACCTTCTGGCCGAGCAGCCGCTCGATCCCCTGCCGGGCCCGCGTGCCGACGTCCTTGAGCCGGGCGCCGCCGCGGCCGATGACGATCGCCTTCTGCGAGGACCGCTCGACGAAGAGGTTGACCCGGATCTCGAGCAGCGGGTCGTCGTCGGGGCGCCCCTCGCGCGGCAGCATCTCGTCGACGACGACCGCCAGGCTGTGCGGCAGCTCGTCGCGCACGCCCTCGAGCGCGGCCTCGCGGATCAGCTCGGCGACCATGACGGCCTCGGGCTCGTCGGTCAGGTGCCCCTCGGGGTACATCGGCGGGCCCTCGGGCAGGTGCTTCACCAGGAGGTCGGCCACGAGGTCGACCTGCTCGCCGCGCACGGCCGACACCGGCACGATGTCGTCCCACTGCCCCAGCCGGTCGACCGCCACCAGGTGCTCGGCCAGCCGCTGCCGGTCGACGGTGTCGGTCTTGGTGGCGATGGCGACGACCGGCGTGCCCCGCCCCTCGCGCCGGATCGCCGCGAGCTCGGCCGCGATGAACCGGTCGCCCGGGCCGACGCGCTGGTCGGCCGGCAGGCAGAACCCCACGACGTCGACCTCGGTCAGCGTCTCGCGCACGACGTCGTTCAGCCGCTGGCCGAGCAGCGTCCGCGGGCGGTGCAGCCCCGGGGTGTCGACGAGCACCAGCTGCGCGTCCGGGCGCGTGATCACGCCGCGGATCGCGTGCCGCGTGGTCTGCGGCTTGCTGGACGTGATGGCGACCTTCTCGCCGACGAGCGCGTTGGTCAGCGTCGACTTCCCGGCGTTGGGCCGACCGACGATCGACGCGAAGCCGCTGCGGTGGGTGCCGTGGGTCGGGCCGGTCATGGCGCCAGTCTCGCACCGTCGGGCTCGTCGGCCGCCGCCTCGAGCTCGGCCCGGACGTCGCGCACGATCACCGTGGCGATGCGGTGCCGTCGTCCGGCCGGGCGTTCCGCGGTGAGCTCGAGGCCCTCGACGACGGCCTGCGCGCCGGGGATCGGCACCCGGCCGAGCGCCTTCGACAGCAGCCCGCCGACGGTGTCGACGTCCTCGTCGTCGAGGTCGAGGTCGAACAGCTCGCCCAGCTCGTCGACGTGCAGCGTCGACAGCACCCGCACGGTGCCGTCGTCCAGCCGCTCGACCGACGGCGCCTCGCGGTCGTACTCGTCGGTGATCTCGCCGACGATCTCCTCCAGCACGTCCTCGATCGTCACGAGCCCGGCGGTGCCGCCGTACTCGTCGACCACGACGGCGACGTGGTTGCGCTCGCGCTGCATCTCGCGCATGAGGTCGTCGACCGGCTTGCTCTCGGGCACGAAGTGCACCGGGCGCATCACGTCGCGCACGGCGACCTGCTGCTCGGCGGTGGCGTCGCTGTAGACGCGGCGCGTGACGTCCTTGAGGTACAGGACGCCCAGGACGTCGTCCGGCCCGTCGTCGACGACCGGGATGCGGGAGAAGCCGGAGCGCAGGAACAGCGACAGCGCCTGCCGCAGCTTCTTGTCGTGGTCGATGGTCACCATGTCGGTGCGCGGCACCATCACCTCGCGCACGACGGTGTCGCCGAGCTCGAAGACCGAGTGCAGCATCTCCTGCTCCTGCGCCTCGATCACGGCGTTCTCGCCCGCCAGGTCGAGCAGCTCGCGCAGCTCGGCCTCGTTCGAGAACGGACCGTCGCGGAAGCCCTTGCCGGGCGTGACCGCGTTGCCCAGCGCGACGAGCAGCCGGGCCAGGGGCCCGAGCAGGCGCGCCAGCCAGAGCAGCAGCGGGGCGGTGACGAGCGCGACCACCTCGGCGTGCTGGCGGCCGAGCGTCCGCGGGCTGACGCCCACCAGCACGAACGACGACACGACCATGACGCCCGCCGCCACCAGCAGCGCCACCCACCAGCGGTCGAGCAGCCCGACGCAGGTGATCGTGACGAGCACCGCGGCGAACGACTCGCAGACCACGCGCACGAACGTCGACACCGACAGGTACGGCGGCGCGGACGTCGCCACGGTGAGCAGCGCGCCCGCGCCGCGCCGTCCGTCCTCGACGAGCTGCTCGGCCCGCAGCCGGGTCACGCGCGACACCGACGCCTCGGCGGCGGCGAGCACCGCGGCCAGGACGACGAGCAGCACGGCCACCAGGGCCAGGCGGGCCTCGGGCAGGCTCACGACGAGCTGCGCCCGGCGAGGAAGGTGAGCAGCAGCCGGCGCTGCAGCTCGAACATCTCCTTCTCCTCGTCCGGCTCGGCGTGGTCGTAGCCGAGCAGGTGCAAGATGCCGTGCGTCGTGAGGAGCAGCAGCTCCTCCTCGGCCGTGTGCCCGGCCTCGGCGGCCTGCGCGGCGGCCACGGTCGGGCACAGCACGACGTCGCCGAGCAGCCCGGGCTCGGGCTCCTCGTCGTCCGAGCCGGGGCGCAGCTCGTCCATGGGGAAGCTCATGACGTCGGTGGGTCCCGGCAGGTCCATCCACTGCACGTGCAGGCGCTCCATGGCCTCCTCGTCGACGAGGACGACGGACAGCTCGGCCTGCGGGTGCACGCGCATGGCGTCGAGCACGTGCCGCGACAGGCGCACCAGCTCGTGCTCGTCGCAGGCGAACCCGGTCTCGTTGTTGACCTCGATGCTCATCGCGCCCGCCCGCCGGCGGTCACCGGCGCGCGCGCCGGGCGGCGCGGTTGCCCGGGGCCAGGGCGGCGGCGTCGCCCGAGCGCGCGGCGTCCCACCGGCCGTAGGCGTCGACGATCTGGCCGACGAGACGGTGCCGGACGACGTCGTGGCTGGTGAGCATCGCGAAGTGGACGTCGTCGAGGCCGTCCAGGATGTCCTGCACCACGCGCAGCCCGGACGTCGTCCCCGCCGGCAGGTCGACCTGCGTGACGTCACCGGTGACGACGATCTTGGAGCCGAAGCCCAGACGGGTCAGGAACATCTTCATCTGCTCGGCCGAGGTGTTCTGCGCCTCGTCCAGGATGACGAACGCGTCATTGAGCGTGCGGCCACGCATAAAAGCCAGCGGTGCGACCTCGATGGTGCCGGCGGCCATCAGCCGCGGGATCGAGTCGGGGTCGAGCATGTCGTGCAGCGCGTCGTACAGCGGCCGCAGGTAGGGGTCGATCTTCTCCGTCAGGGTGCCGGGCAGGAAGCCGAGCCGCTCGCCCGCCTCGACCGCCGGCCGGGTCAGGATGATCCGGTTGACCTTCTTGGCCTGCAACGCCTGCACGGCCTTGGCCATCGCGAGGTACGTCTTGCCGGTGCCGGCCGGACCGATGCCGAAGACGACGGTGTTGTCGTCGATGGCGTCGACGTAGCGCTTCTGGTTGAGCGTCTTGGGCCGGATCTTCTTGCCGCGGTTGGACAAGATGTTCATCGTCAGGACGTCGGCCGGGCGCTCGGTGGTCTGCTGGCGCAGCATGGCGACCGAGCGGTCGACGGCGTCGCGCGAGAGCGGCTGGCCGGCCGCGAGCACGCGCAGCAGCTCGTCGACGAGCCGCTCGAGCAGCGCTACCTCGGCGGGCGGTCCGGTGACGGTCATCTGGTTGCCGCGCACGTGGATGTCGAGGCGCGGGAAGTCGCGCTCCATCGCGCGCAGCAGCTCGTCACCCGGGCCGAGCAGCGACACCATCGAGACGTCGGGGGCGACGACGATGGTGTGCGGCACCGGGTTGGTGACCTCGGGTGAGTCAGGGGCGGGCACGGCGTCGTCGGGACGGACGTCCGGTCGGTCGGCGCCGGTGCTGTTCGTGTCGCTCATGGGCGGCCTCGTGGCCTGCGGGCCCCTTCGCTGCGGTGTCAGGACGTCCTCATCCTAGCCGCGAGCACCGACGGCGCCCCACCCGAATTGCCCCTCAGCGCCCGAAGGGCAGCGGGGCGCGGGTGACCGGGTAGGTGGCCCAGTACAGCCGGGTCGGGACCCCGGCGTCGTCGCGGACGACGCGCAGCAGCTCGCCCTGCTCACGACCCGACACCACGCGCCACCGGTCCGTGCCGTCGCGCCGCAGCACGGCCGGCGGACGCCAGGACGGCGCCCCCGCGGCCCGCAGCTCGAGGTGACCGCCCTCGTCGCCGTCGACGTCGGGGTCGTCCCCCGCCCGCCAGGAGGCGGCGAACTCGACGCCCTCGGTCCACCAGGTGCCGAGCAGCCCCTCGACGTCCGACGGCACCGCCGCGCCGGGCCGCCACGGCTCGGGCAGGTCGGGGACGGCGTCCAGCACGGTCGTGGCAAGGTCGACGGCCAGGCCGAACGGGTCGGCCGCGCGGCTGGTGCTGGTGAGCGCCACGACGCCGAGGCCGGAGTCGCGCTCGACCACCATGCTGGCCAGGAAGCCCGGCATGGCGCCGTCGTGGCCCACCAGCAGCCGCTCGCCGCTGCGGTGCAGCATCAGGCCGAGGCCCCACCCGAGCGTCCAGCGCTGCAGGTCGGCCATGGCGTGCAGGTGCGTCATCTCGGCGACCGTCGACGGCGCGAGCACCGCGGGGTCGGGGTCGGCCCAGAACGACGCCCAGCGCGCGAGGTCGGCGGTCGTCGTCCAGAGCTCGGCGGCCGGCGCGAACGCGTCGCCGGGGAACAGCGGCTCGGGCAGCAGGCGGTCGGCGTAGGGGTCGACGAAGTACCCGCGGGCCACCGGTGCGGTCGGGCCCGTGGTCGTGCGGGTCATGCCGAGCGGGGCGAGCAGCCGGTCGGCCACCAGCTCGGCCCAGGTGCCGCCACGGCGCTCGGCCACGACCTGCCCGAGCAGCGCGAACGCCAGGTTGGAGTAGTGCCAGCGCTCGTTCGGGCCCAGCACGGCCTCGGCGGTCGCGAGGTCGCGCAGCATCGTCGGCAGGTCAGGCCCGTGCAGCGACTCCCACACGTCCCCGACCGGTTCGCGCTGCAGGCCCGAGACGTGGCTCAGCATGCGGCGGATCGTCAGCCCGCCGTGCGCCGGGACGTCGAGGTGCGCGTCGAGCCGGTCGTCGAGGTCGAGCAGCCCGTCGTCGCGTGCCTGCATCACCAGGGCCGCGGTGAACGTCTTGGTGACCGACCCCATGCGGTACTGGACGTCGGGGCCGGGCTCGAGCAGCGGCGGGTCGGCCGTGCCGTCGTCGCCGAGGTCGGCTGCGCCCGCCCACGCGTCGAGCTGCACCTCGCCGCGCCGCACGACGCGGACGACGACCGACGGCGCGCGCCACTCACGTTGCGCCGCAGACACCTTGTGCCGCAACGACTCCGCGAGGTCGTCGGGCAGCGGACGAGGCGCCGGACCAGGCTGCGGGCTCACCCCGGGGGCCAGGTCATGTCACGGCCGCCGAGCACGTGGCCGTGCACGTGGAACACGCTCTGGTGGGCCTGGGCGCCGCTGTTGAAGACGAACCGGAACTGGCCGCCGTTCTCGTCGCCGGCGACCTGCGCCGCCAGCCGGGCCACGGCCACGAGCGAGTCCGGGTCGGCCTGGGCCAGCGCACCGACGTCGCGGTGGTGCGCGCGCGGCACCACCAGCACGTGCAGCGGGGCCTGCGGCTCGAGATCGCGGAACGCCACCGCGAGCTCGTCCTGCGCTACGACGTCGGCCGGGATCTCGCCGGACACGATGCGGCAGAACAGGCACTCGGGATCGCGGGGGGTGTTCTCGGTGCTCACCCGCGCGAGGCTACCCCGTGGGTCCGACGCGGGTGCGTGACAACCGTTCCCCTCGCTCGCGCGTCACGTCACCATGGGTACGGGGCTGACGGAGCTGTCGTCGCGGCGACGGGAGGTGGCCATGACCACGATCCCGGACGGCCGCACGGACGACGTCGACGCCGAGCGCTGGACCGCCAACGAGGCGCTCACCCAGCTGTATGCCGCCCACTGGCGCTCGTTGGTGCGGCTGTCGTACCTGCTGGTGCGCGAGCAGGCGCTCGCCGAGGAGGTCGTGCAGGACGCCTTCGTCGACGTGCACCGCCGCTGGCGCCGGCTCGCCGACCACGACCGCGCGCTCGCGTACCTGCGGGTCGCCGTGGTCAACGGGTCGCGCAGCGCGCTGCGCCGCCGCGTGGTGCGCCAGCGCTGGACGGCGGCCGGCGGACCGACGCGCGTCGAGCCCGCACCGCGCGCCGCCGCCACCGCACCCAGCGCCGAGGACGCCGTGCTGCTGGAGGCCGAGCGGACGACCGTCAACGCCGCGCTCGTCGCCCTGCCGTCGCGGCAGCGCGAGGTGCTGGTGCTGCGCTACCACGCGGGCTTGTCCGAGGCGGAGATCGCGGCGGCGCTCGACATCAGCCGCGGCGCCGTGAAGAGCCACGCCCACCGCGGGATCGCGGCGTTGCGGGCCGCGCTGGCGCAGGCCGACGAGGAGGAGGGGCGATGACCGAGGACGAGGCGACGGTGGCCGCGCTGGTGCGCGTGCTCGACCACGACGCCGAGGCCCTGGAGCCGTCGGACCGGCTGGCCGAGCTGCGAGCGCGCACCCACCGCGACGCGCGCCGTCGTCCGGTGCTGGCCGCGGCCTGCGCCGCCCTGGTGGCCGGCGGCACCGCGGTCGGCGTCGGCCTGCTCGGCCGCGACCCCGGTCCGACCGCCCCCGCCGTCCCGACCGGCGTGACCTCGGCGGCGACGCCGAACCCGTCGGGCAGCGCGTCCGGCTCGACCCCCTCCCCCACGACCAGCCAGCACCTCGTGACCTTCGTGCTGCCCGTGTACTACTTGGGCCAGGACGGCGAGCGGCTGGCGCTCTACCGCGAGTTCCACCGGTTGCAGCTGGCCGACCGCGGCTACGTCTGGCGGGACGGCGCCTGGCAGAACAACGCGATCTACGACCTGGTGGGCCCGCTCCAGCTGGCCGTCGGCGAGGCCACGAAGCCGACCGCGGTGCTCGACCCCGACCTGGCCTCGCCCTGGCAGCTCGGCTCGCGCGCCGCGGTCGTGGTCGACCAGACGGACCGCGTCGTGACGATCGACCTCCCGGCGCACGAGGGAGAGGCCCACGGGCGCACCGCCGAGCAGGCCCGGCTCGCCGTCCAGCAGCTGGTCTGGACCGTCACCGCCGTGCAGCAGGACGCCGACCTCGGCGTGCGGCTGCTCGTCGACGGCCGGCCGGGCCGGCTGTTCGGCTCGGTGCCCGTCGGCGACGTGGTGCACCGCGCGTCGCCGTCCTACGACGTGCTCGGGTCGCTGTGGGTCGAGGCACCCGACGAGGGCCAGCAGGTGAGCGGTCCGGTCACGCTCCGCGGCTCGGCCTGCACGTTCGAGGCCAACGTCGGCTGGCAGCTGCTGCGCGACGGCCAGGTCGTCGACAGCGGCAGCACGACCGCCAGCAGCGGCTGCCCGAGCCGCGGCTCGTGGTCGGTGGCGCTCGGCCGGCTCGAGCCCGGCGGCTACACGTTCCGCGCGTTCGAGTCCCCGGCGTCCGGGCAGGGGCCCGACCGCGAGGACACCCGCTCGTTCGTCGTCCGCTGACGAGTTCGGCGAAAGCCGTGGACAGGTCCGCGGTGCCGGATCACCATGGCCTCACAGGGGCGGCAGTCCCTGCCGCCGTGCGCGGCGGGCGAGGTGAGCAGGGTGGACGAACGCGAACCGGTGGAGCTGTTCGACGGCGAGGACGTCGACACCGGCGACGAGCCGGAGGGCGACGACCTGTCGCCGGAGGAGGTCGCGGCGATCCGCGCGAGCCAGCAGGACCCGGGCTCGCCGCCGCTGGACGCGCTGGGCAACTGAGGTGGCCAAGCTGCTGATAGTCGGCGTGATGCTGGCCCACGAGAGCCGCACCGGCATCGGCCACACCGCCTGCACCCTCGGCGGCGTGAACTACGAGTCCAAGGGCAGCGCGGGCTGCATCAAGGGATCGGCGGCGCGCGGCGCGGCCAACCCGTTGTTCCGCCACCGATTCCACCTGCTGCTGACCGACAAGGCAGCCGCCCGCGCCAAGCAGTACGCCGACGGCTGCGTCGGGCAGCCCTACGTGTGGGCCAGCGTGCCGAGCGCGTCGCACGGCGGCGACTGCTCGGGCTTCGTCTCCGGCATCATCGCGAGCGCCCTGGGCAAGAAGCCGCAGCGGCTGTTCGGCACGGGCACGTGGTCGTCGGTGTCGGGCAAGCTCGGCTTCCGCCCGGGCCTGTCGCGCGGCGGTGCCGTGCGGCGTACGTCCAAGCGCAACCCAGCCGGCATCGGGGTGCTCGACCGTCCGTTCCCGGGCGTCAACATCGAGCGGAACAGCCCCAAGCGCGACCACGTGCGGTGGGTGCAGGCCCGGCTGAACTTCGCCGCGCACGGCCGGCACGCGGTGCTCGGGGGCAAGCCGCTGGACGTCGACGGCGACTTCGGCGACGACACGTTCAAGGTCGTGGTGGCGTTCCAGAAGCACCACGGGCTGCAGGGGCTGGGCACCGTCGGCGGCAAGACGTGGAAGCTGCTCAACGCGGTGCGCTGACGGCGGGAACCCTTCAGCGCCAGCGGGTCAGCGCGCTGAGCACCGACAGCGCGGCCGGCCCGGCCGTCGACGAGCGCAGCACCTCGCGCCCGATCCGGCACACCTGCGCGCCGGCTACCTGCAGGGCCTCGACCTCGGTCGGGGCGATGCCGCCCTCGGGACCGACGACCAGCACGACCTCGCCGGACGACGGCACCTGCACGCCCGCGAGCGGCTCGGTCGCGTCCTCGTGCAGGACGACGGTCAGCGCGGCGTCGCGCACCCGCTCGGCGAGCTGGGCCCGGCCGACCAGGTCGCCGACCACCGGCACGCGCGGGCGGCGGGACTGCTTGGCCGCCGTCCGCACGGTCTGCTCCCACTTGCGCCGCGAGCGCCCGCCGCGCTCGCCGCGCCACACGACGACGCTGCGCTCGGCCTGCCAGGGCACGACCTCGTCGACGCCGAGCTCGGTGGCGGCCTCGACCGCGAGCTCGTCGCGGTCGCCCTTGGCGAGCGCCTGCACCAGCACGAAGCGCGGCGCAGGTTCGGGCAGCTCGACCCGCTCGTCGACGTCCAGCACGAGCTGGTCACCACCGGCCGAGCGGACCGTGCAGCGCGCGAGCGCGCCGAGCCCGTCGGCGACGTCCACCCGTTCGCCGGCGCCGATCCGCCGCACGGTGGCGGCGTGGCGGCCCTCGGGCCCGTCGAGGACGACGGTGCCGCCGGCCCGCACGTCGTCCAGCGCGCCGGGGTCGAGCAGGAACAGGGGTGCGCTCATCGCCTAGCGCCCGCTCAGCGCGTCCTTGAGCCGGCCGAACAGGCCGGAGCCGTGCGTGGCGAGCCGTCCCTCGGGACGCTCCTCGCCGCGCAGGGCCGCGAGCTGCTGCAGCAGGCCGCGCTGCTCGTCGTCCAGGCCCTTGGGCGTGACGACGTCGACGTGCACGACGAGGTCGCCGCGGCCGACGCCGCGCAGGTGCGTGACGCCGAGGCCGCGCAGGGTCGTGACCTGGCCGGACTGCGTGCCGGGCTCGACGTCGAGCTGCTGCTCGCCGTCCAGGGTGTCGAGCGTGATGGTCGTGCCGAGGGCTGCCGCGGTCATGGGCAGCTCGACGGTGGCGTGCAGGTCGTCGCCGCGGCGCACGAACGTCGAGTGGTTGGCCACCGCGATCTCGACGTAGAGGTCGCCCGCCGGGCCGTTGCCGGCGCCGACCTCGCCCTCGCCGGCGAGCTGGATGCGCGTTCCGGTGTCGACGCCCGCCGGCACCCGGATCGTCATCGAGCGGCGCGAGCGCACCCGCCCCTCGCCCGAGCACTGCACGCAGGGGTGGGCGATGACCGTGCCGTAGCCCTGGCAGGTGGCGCACGGACGGGAGGTCATGACGTTGCCCATGAACGAGCGCTGCACGTGCTGCACCTGGCCGCGGCCGCCGCACACGTCGCAGGTGCGGGTGCCGGTGCCGGGCTGCGCGCCCTCGCCGTGGCAGGTCGGGCAGCCGACCGCGGTGTCGACCGAGATCTCCTTCTCGGTGCCGAACACCGCGTCGCGCAGGTCGATCTGCACCCGGATCAGCGCGTCCTGGCCGCGACGCTGGCGCGAGCGCGGGCCGCTCTGCGCGCCGCCCTGGCCGCCGAAGAACGCGTCCATGATGTCGGTGAACGAGAAGCCCTGGCCGTAGCCGCCGGCCGCGCCGCCGAACGCGTCGCCGCCGCGGTCGTACGCAGCCCGCTTGCCCGGGTCGCTCAGCACGTCGTAGGCCGCGCTGACCGACTTGAACCGGTCCTCGGCCTCGGCTCCGGGGTTGACGTCGGGGTGCAGCTGGCGGGCCAGCTTGCGGTAGGCCTTCTTGATCTCCTCGGGCGTCGCGTCACGGGCGACGCCCAGGGTCTCGTAGTGGTCGCTCAACGGTCCTTCTCTTCACACGGTCGGGAGGCGGGCGGCGCGGGCGCCGCCCCGGCGGGTGGGTCGGGCGGCTTACCCGTCCAGCACCCGCGAGACGTAGCGGGCCACGGCGCGGACCGTGGCCATCGTGGTCGGGTAGTCCATGCGGGTCGGGCCGAGCACGCCGAGGCTGGCGACGACGTCCCGGTTGCCGCCGTAGCCGCTGGTGACGACGGACGTCGAGCGCAGGCCCTCGTGGGCCAGCTCGCTGCCGATGCGCACGGCGACGGCGGACGGGTCGGACGACAGCTCGCCCAGCAGCCGCATCAGCACGACGTGCTCCTCGAGCGCGTCGAGCACCGGCCCGATGCTCTCGGGGAAGTCCTGGCCGAACCGGGCCAGGTTGGCGGCGCCGGCCAGCACCACGCGCTCCTCGCGCTCCTCGACCAGCGCGTCGTCGAGGGCCCGCACCACCGAGCGGGCCAGGTCGCGGTCCTCGGGCGGCAGGTCGTCGGGCAGCGACTGCAGCCGGCTGGCGGCGTCGGTGAGCAGGCGGCCGGCCGACTCGGCGTTGATGCGGGCGCGCAGCTCGCCGAGCACGGCGTCGTCGAGCACCTGCGAGGTCTCGAGCACGCGCTGCTCGACCCGCCCGGTGCCGGCGATCAGCACGACGAGCAACCGCTGGTCGCCCAGCGGCACGAGCTCGACGTGACGCACGGTCGAGCGGGTGAGCGAGGGGTACTGCACGACGGCGACCTGCCGGGTCAGCTGCGCCAGCAGCCGCACGGTGCGGTCGACCACGTCGTCCAGGTCGACGGCGCCGGAGAGGAACCCCGCGATCGCCGCGCGCTCGGCGGGCGACATGGGCTTGACCTCGGTGAGCCGGTCGACGAACAGCCGGTAGCCGGCCTCGGTGGGCACGCGACCGGCGCTGGTGTGCGGCTGGGCGATCAGCCCGTCGTCCTCGAGCGCGGCCATGTCGTTGCGGATCGTCGCGCTCGAGACGCCGAGCTGGTGGCGCTCGACCAGGGCCTTGGAGCCGACCGGCTCGCGGGTCTGGACGTAGTCCTCGACGATCGCGCGCAGGACGGCGAGCCGGCGCTCGTCGCTCATCGGCCACCTCCTCGCCCGTCGGTCTGGCACTCTGCTGCGTCGAGTGCCAAGTCTACGACGTCCGCGCCGGACGTGCCGGGAGCCGCCGGTCCAGGGCCAGCGCGGCCGCGGCGAGCAGCAGGAGCAGCACGGTCACGCCGAGGCAGTTGACCAGCACCCGGGCGTACCCCAGGTCGTCGACGTCGACGAACGGGTACGGGTACTCGTGCACCGCCGCTCCGCGGACCAGCGTGTAGCCGAGCCAGAGCAGCGGGAAGAGCAACGACCACGCCACCGTCCGGACGTCGACGCGCGGGCGGGGGCCGAACGCCAGCCAGCCCACGACCGCCGCCACCGGGACGACGACGTGGAAGACCGTGTCGGTGAGCACCGCCCAGCCCTCGTTGTGCACGACCGGCCGCAGCACGACCGCGTACACCAGCCCGGTGACGGCGATGCAGACCACGCCGTCCAGGCGCAGCACCCGCCACACCGGGCCGTCGCGGTCGGGCCGCACGGCGAGCGTGGCGGCGCCGGCGATCACCAGCAGGTTGCTCTGCACCGTGAAGAAGCTGAACAGCCGCACCATCCGGACGCCGACGGTGTCGACGTCGGACTGCACCGACAGCACGACCTGCAGCAGGACGTTGAGGGCGCCGACCACCGCCAGCGCCGCGTGCCACGCCCGGGACGTCGACATGGGCGAAGAGTAGGGGAACGGCTCGTACCCTCGTCGCCGTGGACCGATACGGCGCGGACGTGCTCTCCGGCGACCAGGCCGCCCCGCCGCGCGGCCGCTCCCGCGAGGTCGTGGCCGAGACCGGCCTGGTGGTCGAGGACGTCGAGACCGGCTGGTGCGGGGCCGTCGTCCGCACCGAGAAGGCCGGCGGCGTGCACGTGGTGCACCTGGAGGACCGCCGCGGCCGCTCGCGCGGGTTCCCGCTCGGGCCGGGCTTCCTGCTCGACGGCGCACCCGTCGTCCTGCTGGCACCGCGGGCGGCGGCTGCCCCCGCGCCGACCACCCGCACTGCCAGCGGCTCGACGTCCGTGCGCGACCACCGGGCTCGCCAGGCGCGCGGCTCGCGGATCTGGGTCGAGGGCCGGCACGACGCCGAGCTGGTCGAGAAGGTCTGGGGCGACGACCTGCGGGTGGAGGGCGTCGTGGTCGAGATGCTGGACGGCGTCGACGACCTCGCCGCGGCCGTGCGCGACTTCGCCCCCGCCCCCGGCCGCCGCCTCGGCGTGCTGGTCGACCACCTGGTGCCGGGCTCGAAGGAGACCCGGCTGGTGGCCGAGGCGACGGCCCAGCGCCAGCTCGCCCCGCACCTGCTCGTGGTCGGCCACCCGTTCGTCGACGTCTGGCAGTCGGTGCGCCCGGAGCGGCTCGGGATGGACGCCTGGCCGCAGGTGCCGCGGGACGTCGAGTGGAAGCGCGGGGTGCTCGCCCACCTGGGCTGGCCGCACGCCAGCCAGGCCGACGTCGCCCACGGCTGGAAGCGGGTGCTGGGCACGGTGCGGTCGTACGCCGACCTCGAGCCCGCGCTGCTCGCCCGGGTCGAGGAGCTCATCGACTTCGTCACCGCGGATGTGGCGGACCGCTGACCCGCGTTGGCCCTACGCTGGCCCGCATCACGCACGACCACCACTTCGGGAGGACCAGTGACCGAGCAGCAGCCCGAGACGCCGACGCCGCGGGACGGCGCGCCCGAGGGAGCGCCGTCGACTCCTCCGCCGCCGCCCCCGCCGCCCCCGGCGGCCGAGCAGACGCCGCCCCCGCCGCCGCCCGCTCCCGGCTACGCGCCGCCGCAGCCCGGCTACGCCGCACCCGGTGCCGGCCAGGCCCCGCTGAGCCAGAGCGACGAGCGGATGTGGGCGATGCTCGGCCACATCGGCGGCATCATCCTGGGCTTCATCGCGCCGCTCATCACCTGGCTGATCTTCCGCGAGCGCTCGGCGTTCGTCGACGACCAGGGCAAGGAAGCGCTCAACTTCCAGATCACGATCCTCATCGGGTACGTCATCGCCTGGGTGCTGACGTTCCTCGTGATCGGCATCATCCTGCTGCCGGTGCTGTGGATCGGCAGCCTGGTGCTGGCGATCATGGCCGGCCTGGCCGCCCAGCGCGGCGAGCAGTACCGCTACCCGTTCGCGCTGCGCCTCATCAAGTGAGGCCGAGCGCCTGACGACGCGAGGTGCCCCGGCCCGTGCGGCCGGGGCACCTGGCGTCCACCCGACCAGGGGGACCGCATGACCCAGCCACCGCAGGACGGCCAGCCGCCGCAGCCGCCGCAGCCGCAGCCGCCGCAGCCGCCGCAGCCGCAGTACGGCCAGCCGCCGCAGCCGTACGCGCAGCAGCCGTACCAGCAGCCGTACCCGCCGCAGGCACCCTGGCCGCAGGGCTACCAGCCCTACCCGCCCGGCCGCGCGCCGGTGTCGCCGCAGGACGAGCGGCTGTGGGCCACGCTCGCGCACCTGTCGCCGTTCCTGGCCGGCGTGGTGGGCTTCCCGGTGCTCGGCCCGCTGGTGGTCTACCTCATGTACAAGGACCGCTCGCCGTTCGTCCGCCGGCACGCCGCGGCCGCGCTGAACTTCCAGATCATGCTGCTGGTGGTGAGCGTCGTCGGGCTGTTCCTGGCGCTCGTCGTCGGCGTGCTCACCCTGGGGATCGGGTTCCTGGTCGTCGTCCCGATCGCCATCGCGATCGCGGTCGCCGCCATCGTGCTGCAGGTCGTGGCCGCGCTGGCCGCCAACCGCGGCGAGGACTACCGGTACCCGCTCACCCCGACGATGGTCAGCTGAGGTCCGAGCTCAGGGCAGCAGCGCGCGGACGACGGTGTCGGCCAGCAGCCGGCCGCGCCGGGTGAGCGCGGCCCGGCCCCGCACCGCCGCCACGCCGTCGAGCAGGCCGTCGGCCACCAGGCCGGCCACGGCGCGGCGGCCCGCGGCGTCGACCACGTCGAGGTCCAGCCCCTCGCGCAGCCGCACCTGCAGCAGCACCTGCTCGGCGTGCCGCTGCTCGTCGTCCAGCACCTCGCGCGCCGCCGCCGGGCTGTCCCCCGCGGCCAGCCGGGTCGCGTACGCGGTGGGGTGCTTGACGTTCCACCACCGCACGCCGCCGACGTGGCTGTGCGCCCCGGGGCCGACGCCCCACCAGTCGCCGCCGGCCCAGTAGCCGACGTTGTGCCGGCAGCGGGTGGCCTCGGACGTCGACCAGTTGCTGACCTCGTACCAGTGCAACCCGGCGGCGCCGAGCAGCTCGTCGGCGAGCTCGTACTTGTCGGCCTCGTCGTCGTCGTCCGGCATCCTCACCTCGCCACGCCGCACCCGGGTCGCCAGCCGCGTGCCGGCCTCCACGACGAGCGCGTACGCCGACACGTGGTCGGGCTCGCAGGCGAGCGCCGCGCGCAGGCTGGTCTCCCAGTCGTCGAGCGACTCCCCCGGCGTCCCGTAGATCAGGTCGAGGCTGACGTCGAGGCCGGCCGCGCGCGCCCAGGCCACCGCCTGCGGCACGCGCTCGGGGTCGTGCGTGCGGTCGAGCGTCGCGAGCACGTGCCGGACGGCCGACTGCATGCCGAAGCTCACCCGGGTGAACCCGTTGTCGCGCAACGTCTTCAGCGACTCCGGGGTCACAGAGTCGGGGTTCGCCTCGGTCGTCACCTCGGCGTCGTCGGCCAGGCCGAACCGCGTGCGCACCCCGTCGAGCAGCAGCCCGAGGTCGTCGGCCGCTAGCAGCGTCGGCGTGCCGCCACCGACGAAGACCGTCGCCGCCGGGGGTGCGCCGTCGCCGAGCACCCGCCCGGCCAGCGCCAGCTCGCCGAGGGCCGTGCGGGCGAACGTCGCCTGGCTGGCCCCTCCGCCCAGCTCGGTCGCGGTGTACGTGTTGAAGTCGCAGTACCCGCACCGCACCGCGCAGAACGGCACGTGCAGGTAGACCCCGAACGGACGACGGCCGAGCCCCTCGAGCGCGGACGCCGGCAGCGACCCGTCGAGCGGGGCGGGGTCGCCGTCCGGCAGCGCGCTGGGCACGCCCCGATCCTCTCAGCCGTCGTCGCGGCGTCGGGCCTCAGGCCCGGGCGACCGCCTGCTCGCAGCGCCGGCGCAGGGTCTCGTGCAGCTGGACCTGGCCGTCGGCCTCGGCGTCGAGCAGGCGGCGCCCGACGTCCGGCTCGAAGCGCAGGAAGCACTCGCCGATCGTCACGCCGTGGGCCGGGCGGTGCTCGACCTCGACCCGGTCGCCGGCGCCGACGCTGCCCTCGCGCACGACGCGCAGGTACGCGCCCGGGGCGCCGTGCTCGGTGAAGCGCTTGACCCAGCGCGGCTCGTCGAGCCAGCGCTGGAACGTGGCGCAGGGGGTGCGCGGGGCGGTCACCTCGACGACGGTGCCGTCGTCCTCGCCGCCGATCCGCCAGCGCTCGCCGATGACGGCCCCGGTGACGGCGACACCGGTGGTGCGCAGGTTCTCGCCGAACAGGCCGGGGCTGATGTCGCGGTCGAGCTCGCCGGCCCAGTACGACGCGTCCTCGCCCGCGTAGGCGTAGACGGCCTGGTCGCGGCCGCCGTGGTGCGCGACGTCCAGCTGCTTGTCGCCGTGCAGGCCCAGCTGCCGGACGGCCACGCGGCCCACCACCGGGCGCTTGTCGATGGCCGTCTCGCCGACGTCACCGCCCTCGTCGGGGTGCACCTCGTGGACGACGCAGACGGCCTCGATCATGCCCATGCCGGTAGTGGACCACACCCGGCCCGGGTCACGCCTGGTACAGCGAGTCCAGCACCTCGGCGTACCGGCGCTCGACCGCGCGGCGCTTGAGCTTCAGCGACGGGGTGAGGTCGCCGTCCTCGACCGTGAGGTCGCGGGGCAGCACCTCGAACCGCTTGATCTGCTCCCAGCGGCCGAGGCCGGCGTTGAGCTCGGCGACGTAGCCCTCGACCATGGCGCGCACCTCGGGCGAGCCCACGACCTGCTCGTACGGAGCGCCCGCCATGCCGTGGTGCTGGGCCCAGGTGGCCATGGCGTCGGCGTCGAGGGTCACCAGGGCCGTGATGTAGTTGCGCCCCTCGCCGTGAACGACGATCTGGCTGGCGTAGGGGCAGACCGCCTTGAACCGCGTCTCGATTCCCTGCGGCGCGACGTACTTGCCGCCCGAGGTCTTGATCAGGTCCTTCTTGCGGTCGGTGATCTTCAGGCAG
Source organism: Angustibacter peucedani (assembly GCF_054779595.1). NCBI lineage: Bacteria > Bacillati > Actinomycetota > Actinomycetes > Kineosporiales > Kineosporiaceae > Angustibacter > Angustibacter peucedani. Next base: position 27,662 of record NZ_BAAGXY010000039.1, on the reverse strand, counting down.
CCGTCGACGAACTCGCCGATGTCGCCGGTGCGCAACCACCCGTCGTCGGTGAGCACCTCGGCCGTGGCCTCGGGCTGCTGGTGGTAGCCGACCATGACGCCGGGGCCGCGCAGCAGCACCTCGCCGTCGGCCGCGAGCCGCACCTCGGTGCCGGCGAACGGCTGGCCCACGGTGCCGAACGCGAACCGGTCGGGCCGGTTGATGAACGACGCCGCCGAGGTCTCGGTCAGGCCGTAGCCCTCGAGCACCAGGATGCCGGCCGCGTGGAACCACTCGGCGACGTCCTGGCTGAGCGCCGCCGACCCCGAGACGAAGTAGCGCACCCGGCCGCCGAAGCGCGCCGTGATCTTGCTGAAGACCAGCTTGTCGGCGAGCGCGTGCTGGAGCAGCAGCACCTTGGACGGCTCCTGGCCCGCCTGGCGGCGCCGCGAGACCTGCCGGCCGACGTCCATCGCCCACGCCGCGACCTTGGCCTTGGCCGGGCTCTCGGACTCCATCTGCGTGCGCACCCGCGCGTGCACCTTCTCGAAGATGCGCGGCGCGCCGGCCATGAAGGTCGGGCGCACGACGGCCAGGTTGTCGACGAGCTTGTCGAGGTCGCCGCACACCGCCGTGGCGAAGCCGACGGCGAGCTGCGTCGTCAGCAGCACCTTGCCGAAGACGTGCGACAGCGGCAGCCAGAGGTACTGCAGGTCGTCGGGCGACAGCAGCCCGGTGGCCGAGGTGGCCGCGCCCTCGTAGACCCACGAGGAGTGCAGCAGCCGCACGCCCTTGGGCCGCCCGGTGGTGCCGGACGTGTAGACCAGGGTGGCCAGCTGGTGCGGCTGCACGGCGGACGAGGCCTCGCGGACGGCGTCCGGGCGCTCGGCCAGCAGCCGTCGTCCGCGCTCGCGCAGGGCGTCGAGCGTCATGACGCGCTGGTCGCCGGCGTGCTCGGAGTCCGGCCCGACGGCGTCGGGGTCGACCACGACGACGGCCTGCAGGTCGGGCAGGGACGTCCAGTGGTCGCGCACCTTGGCCAGCTGCTCGGCGTCCTCGGCGACGACGACCCGCGACCCGGAGTCGGCCAGGATGAACCGGACGTCGTCGGGCGTGGTCGAGGGGTAGACGGTGGTGGTAGCGCCACCGGCCCGCATGACCGCGAGGTCGGCCCAGACCCACTCGATCCGCGTCGAGGACGCGATGGCCACCGGCTGCTGCGGCTCGAGGCCGATCGCCAGCAGGCCGGCCGCGACCTCGTCGACCACCTCGGCGGCGTCGCGCCAGGTGATGGTGGTCCAGCCGCCGTCGGCGCGCTGCGACCGGAAGGCCTCGAGGTCGGGCGTGGCGGCGACGCGCCAGGCGAACAGCTCGCCGAGCGTCGCCGGGAGCTCACGGCTCAGCCGCTCGAACTCGGCCTGCTCGGCCGGCCCCGCGCTCGGCGTCTCGCGCTGCGCGGCGTCCTGGTCGTGCCCGGCGGCGGCGTCGGTGGTGCTCACGGGGGCGTCCTCTCCGGTGGGATCTCGGACCGCCACCGCGCGCGCCGGTCCGGCCGTCGGCGATGACGTGGTCAGCAGTGTGGCCGAAACAGTAAAGGAGCGGTCAAGACCTGTGCACGAAATCAACCATCTGCTCCCCCGTCCGGGCGCGGCCCTGGTGGGTGTCGCACCCCGCACCTAGGGTCGGTGACGACCCAGGGAGGGGCCATGCACCGATCCACCGCCGGCTGCCAGGGCATCGTGCCGCCGTACCTGCTCGAGCAGCTCGCCCGCAGCGGCTCCGAGCCCGCCGCCCGGTGCGCGGGCAGCTCGCTGGCCCTCGACACCCGGCACCGCCAGCAACGGCTGGCCACGGCCGTCGTCCGGCCCCGCGCGGCCGCCCCCACCACCACAGCGGGGCCCCGGCGCACCGTGTCCGACGCGCACGGCAGCACCACGCTGCCCGGCGACGTCGTGCGCACCGAGGGGGCCGCGGCCACCGGGGACGCCGCGGCGGACGAGGCCTACGACGGCCTCGGGCTGACCTGGTCGCTCTACTCCGAGGTCTACGGCCGCGACTCGCTCGACGGCAACGGCCTGCCGCTCGACGCCACGGTGCACTACGGCGACCGCTACGACAACGCGTTCTGGGACGGCGAGCGCATGGTGTTCGGCGACGGGGACGGCGTGACGTTCCAGCGCTTCACCGTGGCGGTCGACGTCATCGGCCACGAGCTGACGCACGGCGTCACCTCGATGACGGCGGGCCTGGTCTACCAGGGGCAGTCCGGCGCGCTGAACGAGAGCGTCTCGGACGTGTTCGGCTCCCTGGTCAAGCAGCGGGCGCTGGGCCAGGACGCGGCGAGCGCCGACTGGCTGATCGGCGCCGGGCTGTTCACCGACGACGTGAAGGGCGTCGCCCTGCGCTCGTTGAAGGCTCCTGGCACGGCGTACGACGACCCCACCCTGGGCAAGGACCCGCAGCCGGCCACGATGGACGGCTACGTCACGACCACGGACGACAACGGCGGCGTGCACCTGAACTCCGGCATCCCGAACCACGCCTTCTACCTGGCCGCCTCGGCGATCGGCGGTCGCGCCTGGGAGGGCGCCGGCCAGGTCTGGTACGACGTGCTCACCGGCGGGGCGCTGGCGGCGGACGTCGACTTCGCGGGCTTCGCGGCGGCCACCGTCGCGGCGGCGACCACGCGGTTCGGCGAGGGCTCGGCGCAGGCGCAGGCCGTCGCGCAGGCCTGGGAGCAGGTCGGCGTGGGGCCGGCGGCCGGTCCGACGCCCGCGCCCGACCCGGCGGCGCCCCGTGACCGCGTGGTGGTCGAGCGCAGCGGCGGGTTCGCCGGGCGCACCGTGGCGCGCGACGTCGACCTCACCGCGTTGCCCGAGCCGGACGCCGAGCGCTGGCGGCACCTGCTGGCATCGCCCCTGCTCCACGACCTGGTCGAGCAGGCGCCGCAGCCCGACCGCTACGTCTACCGCGTGGCGCACCGGCCGGGCGGGCTCGACGTCCGGGCGGCCGAGCAGCAGCTGCCGGCCGACGTCCGCGACCTGCTCGAGCGCGCCCTGCGCGAGTGACCTAGGAGGGCGCGGGCAGGGCGGCGACCCGCTCGGCGAGGGTCTGGCGCGCGTCGGTCACGCGGTGAAGGTCCTGCTCGGCGCCGAGCACCGCCTGCAGCGCGCCGCGCAGCCGCGGTCCGGCCAGCTCGGCGGCCTCGGCGGCGTCCTTGGGGGTCTGCTGCGCATGGCCCGGGGCGCTCGACCGCAGCATTCGCAGCAGCAGCTCGGCGGCGTCCAGGCGTCCCCACAGGTAGTCGTTCTCGCGCCACGACGCGTCGACGAAGCCGCCGAAGTGGTGCAGGCTCACGCCCCTGAGCTTGCCGCCGTCCGGCGTGGGCAGCGCCATGGCGGTCAGCGGGCTGAACTGCGTGACGGTGATCGGCGTGAACTGCGGCAGCTGGGCCAGCGCGACGGTCGGGAAGATCAGCGCGTCCCACAGCGGGAAGCCGAGGTAGCGCGAGAGCAGCCCGCGACGGTCGGCCGCGTCCCACTGCCCGGTGTGCTCGACGAAGCCCTGCCACATGGGCGCGCTGCTGTCGGCGAGGGTCTGGGCCAGGCTGTCGCGGTAGGTGGTGAACAGCCGGGTGAAGTCGGCGTCGTGCTCGGCCGCGAAGGCCTCCGGGTTGCTGAACACCGCCTCGTCCGAGAGGTCGGCGCCCAGGAACGCCACCACCGAGTCGGTGACCGCGCCGATGGCGTCGCGCGGCGCGTCCCGCAGCTGGGCCAGCAGCTCCCAGGCCTTGGCCTTCATGGCGTCCAGGTCGGCGCGGCGCGGCTGCGGCGCGTGGTCGACCTTCGGGTACAGCCCGTTGAGGCCCGCCAGGATGAACATCAGCCGCCGCTCGCGGTACGGGACGTCGACCGGGCCCAGCAGGTCCATCAGCCGGCTCGGGTCGGGGTCCTGCCACTCGACGTGGCCGCGCGCCCAGGCCGAGATCGCCGCCCGCACGAAGCTCGACCGGCTCGATCCCGGCGGGTAGACGAACCGCGCGACGACCTCGTCGGCCAGCCGGTCGCCCGCCACCTCGACCTTGAGCCGGCAGTAGGTCGAGAAGCCGGCGCCCACGAAGGCCGGCGCCGAGGCGTACATCTCGTCGGCGAGCTTCTTGACGTCGTCCGGGTCGTCGATGCTCCAGGCCTCGGTGCTCGGCCCGGCGCCGGCGTCGGGCGCCGGCGCGCCGGTGGCCCCGGCGAAGGCGCGGTCGATCGCGACGCCCACCTGGTCCATCTGCAGCGCGGCGATGGCGCCGAGCTCGGCGATGCGGGTGTTGAGGTCGCGCAGCGCCTCGAGCTCGCGCAGGATCGAGTGGCTGCCCTTGACCGTGCCCACGCCGCGCACGAGCGCCGGGAGGTAGCCGGGGGCGCCGTGCCGTTCGGGCTGGTCGGGCTCGCTGGTGCCGAGCCGCTGACCGGGGTCGGGCTGGATGTAGACCAGCCGGCGCACGACCTCGGTCTGCGCGCGCTTCTCGCTGATGGCCTGCACGACCAGGTCGAACGGCGCGTTGTCGAGCACGCCGCCGTCGACGAACCAGGTGCCGGTCGACGAGCCGTCCTCGTCGCGGTAGCGACGGCGGAAGCGCAGCGCCACGTCCTCGGCGTCCAGCGCCCGGCCGGCGAGCTCGTCGGCGAAGCTGGTCAGGCTCACCGGCGGGAAGGCCCCGGGGAAGGACGACGTCGCGCGCGCGGCGAACGACAGCGCCCCCACGCTCTCGGCGCCGAAGACGTCGTCCGCGCCGTCCGACCGGAACTGCACGACCTGGCTGTGGTCGCTCTCGCGCTGGCTCACCCCGCCGGTGCCGCTCGGCACGAGCACGGGGAACCCGTCGAGGTCGGTCGTCGTGACGAACAGGTCGAGCGGCGTGCTGGGCAGCAGCAGCGAGCGCCGGGCCGGGTCGACCGGGCGGTCCATGTCGGCGATCGCGTCGTACAGCAGCTGCGACATCCGCTCGCCCCGCAGCGGCGACACCGGCTTGTCGAGCTGGCGCAGCGTGCGCCCGGCCGCGAGCACGGCGCGGGTGCGCCAGCCGAGCAGGGGCGGCGCGTGCAGCAGCTTGGTGAGGTCGCCCTCGTCGATCCACAGCCGCTTGAGGGCGTCCTGAGAACCGTTGCGCGCCAGCACTTTCGCGAGGCAGACGCCGTTGATGCCGCCCGCCGAGGTGCCCGCGACGATGTCGACGTTGACCGACAGCAGCACCTGGTCGCGCGCCAGGTCGCCCAGCGCCTCGAAGTAGGCGTGCTCGCTCTCGGTGGCAGGGTCGAACGGGTTGGCCGCCATCGGGCCGAGCTCGTCGAACCGCCGCGAGGCGACGACCAGCTTGTGCAGCTCCTTGGCCACGCCGTGCATGTAGATCGCGAGCGAGACGCCGCCGTAGCAGACCAGCGCCAGCCGCAGCTCGGTGACGGTGTGGTCCAGCGGCTTCGTCGTCGGGTCCGGCTCGTTCTGGTCGCCTGCAGCCACGGTCGCCTCCCGCGCACGGCCGGGCCCGGCGTCCGGCGTGGCACGAGCGTGGTCCTGGCCCCGCCCCCTGTCAACGAGCGCGCGCGTGCGCCAGGGTGGTGCCATGACGAGCGAGGACGACGTCCGGCGGCTCTGCCTGGACCTGCCCGGCGTGGTCGAGCGGCCGAGCTGGCAGCGCCCCGCGTGGTTCGCGCGCACGCTGATGGCGCGCATGTGGGACGACGACGTGCTGACCGTCAAGACCCGCGAGCGCGACGCGCTGCACGGCACCGACCCGCAGACGTACTTCTGGACGCCGCACCACGAGCGCTCCCCCGACCTGGTGTTGGTGCGGCTCGGGCGGGTCGGCGCCGACGAGCTCGAGGAGCTGCTGGCCGACTCCTACGAGCTGGCCGGCCGGCCGAAGGGCGCCTGACCTACTTCTTCGCCTTGTCGGGCACGGCCTCGTTGGACAGCGCGGCGATGAAGGCCTCCTGCGGCACCTCGACCCGGCCCACCATCTTCATCCGCTTCTTGCCCTCCTTCTGCTTCTCGAGCAGCTTGCGCTTGCGGGTGATGTCACCGCCGTAGCACTTGGCGAGCACGTCCTTGCGGATGGCGCGGATCGTCTCGCGCGCGATGACGCGCGAGCCGATGGCGGCCTGGATCGGCACCTCGAACTGCTGGCGCGGGATGAGCTCGCGCAGCTTGCCGGCCATCATCACGCCGTAGGCGTACGCCTTGTCCTTGTGCACGATCGCGCTGAAGGCGTCGACCTGCTCGCCCTGCAGCAGGATGTCGACCTTGACCAGCTCGGCCGACTGGTCGCCGTCCGGCTCGTAGTCGAGCGAGGCGTACCCGCGCGTCTTGGACTTCAGGATGTCGAAGAAGTCGAACACGATCTCGGCCAGCGGCAGCGTGTAGCGCATCTCGACGCGGTCCTCGGACAGGTAGTCCATGCCGCGCAACGTGCCGCGCCGGGTCTGGCACAGCTCCATGATCGCGCCGACGTAGTCGGACGGCGCCAGGATCGTCGCGCGCACCACCGGCTCGCGGACGTCGGAGATCTTGCCCACCGGGTACTCCGACGGGTTGGTGACCACGACCTCGGTGCGGTCGTCCATCGTGACGTCGTAGACGACGTTCGGCGCGGTCGAGATCAGGTCGAGGCCGAACTCGCGCTCGAGCCGCTCGCGGACGATCTCGAGGTGCAGCAGGCCGAGGAAGCCGACGCGGAAGCCGAAGCCGAGCGCCGCCGACGTCTCGGGCTCGTAGACCAGCGCGGCGTCGTTGAGCTTGAGCCGGTCGAGCGCGTCGCGCAGGTCGGGGTAGTCCGAGCCGTCGATCGGGTACAGGCCCGAGAACACCATCGGCTTGGGGTCGCGGTAGCCGCCCAGCGCCTCGGACGCCGGCTTGGCGGCGTTGGTGACGGTGTCGCCGACCCGCGACTGGCGCACGTCCTTCACGCCGGTGATGAGGTAGCCCACCTCGCCGACGCCCAGTCCCTTGGTGGGCTCGGGCTCGGGCGAGCTGACGCCGATCTCGAGCAGCTCGTGCTGCGCCTTGGTGGAGAGCATGACGATCCGCTCGCGCGGGCTCAGGTGGCCGTCGACCACCCGCACGTAGGTGACGACGCCGCGGTAGGTGTCGTAGACCGAGTCGAAGATCATGGCGCGGGCCGGGGCGTCGGCGTCGCCGACCGGGGCGGGCAGCTCGTCGACGATGCGGTCGAGCAGCACCTCGACCCCCTCACCGGTCTTGCCCGAGACGCGCAGGACGTCGTCCGGCTCGCAGCCGATCAGGTGGGCCAGCTCGTCGGCGTACTTCTCCGGCTGGGCCGCCGGCAGGTCGATCTTGTTGAGCACCGGCACGATGGCCAGGTCGTTCTCCATCGCCAGGTAGAGGTTGGCGAGCGTCTGCGCCTCGATGCCCTGCGCGGCGTCGACGAGGAGCACCGCGCCCTCGCAGGCGGCGAGCGAGCGCGACACCTCGTAGGTGAAGTCGACGTGGCCCGGGGTGTCGATCATGTTGAGCGCGTAGGCCTGGCCCGCGACCTCCCAGGGCATCCGCACGGCCTGGCTCTTGATGGTGATGCCGCGCTCGCGCTCGATGTCCATGCGGTCGAGGTACTGCGCCCGCATGGCGCGCGCGTCGACGACGCCGGTGATCTGCAGCATGCGGTCGGCCAGCGTCGACTTTCCGTGGTCGATGTGGGCGATGATGCAGAAGTTCCGGATCAGGTCCGGTGGCGTCGCGGCAGGGAGCAGCGCTGTGCGGGCCATGGGGGACACGAGCGGTGGACCTCGTCAGGTTCGGGGCGCGGCGCCGGACGGCGCAGGTGCGGACGGACCATCCTCCCACGCCGCGCGGAAACCTCGGTGCGCCGCACGGGGCGGGCAGGGAGGATGGGGCCGCATGGGGATCCAGGACGACGTACCGACCGTCGACTACACCGCCACCTGCGAGCGACCGCGCTGGTCCGAGCTCCCGGCACCGGTGCAGCAGCTGGTGGGCACCGCGGCCGGCTCCCCCGTCGTGCGGGCCGACGACCCGCCCGGCAGCGGCTTCACCGGCGGCTTCGCGGCCGTCGTCCACCTCGCCGACGGACGGCGGGTGTTCGCCAAGGCGGGCTCGTCGCGCAACCCGCACCTGGTGGCGGCCTACGCGCAGGAGGCCCGCGTGCTCGCCGCCCTGCCGTCCGGCGCGCCGGCAGCCCGCTACGTCGGCCAGGGCCACCTGGACGCCGGGACCGCCGACGAGCACGAGTGGCAGGTGGTCGTCGCCGAGGCCCTCGACGGCCGGCTCCCCCAGCCCTGGACCGAGCCCGACCTCGAGGCGGTGCACGCCGCCTGCCGGGCGAGCGTCGACGCGCTGACGCCAGCGCCGGACGACCTGGACCTGCCCGAGCTGGCGGACGACCTCAGCGGCGACGCCGAGATCGTCAGCTGCTTCGAGCGGCTCGCCTCGGGCGAGCTGGCGCTGACCTGGGGCCAGCCCGCGTGGCTGCCGCAGCGGTACGCGGAGCTGCACGCGCTGGTGGCCGCCGTGCCCGAGCACCTGACCGGGGACACCGCGTGCCACTTCGACCTGCGGGCCGACAACGTGCTGGTCGGCCCCTACGGGGCGGTCTTCGTCGACTGGAACTGGCTGGTGCGTGGCGCCGCCTGGACCGACTTCGTCGGGCTGCTGCCGCTGGTGCGCGCCGACGGCCTGGACGCCGAGGGCTGGCTGGCGCGCAGCCCGTTGACCCGTGACGTCGACCCCGCCGCGGTCGACACCTGGCTCGCGACGATCGCGGCGTACATGCTCGCCCACGCCGACGACCCGCTCTGGCCGGGAGGTCCGGAGCTCGTGCGGGTGCACCAGCGCCGCTACGCCCGCACCTTCCTCGACTGGCTCGGCGCCCGCCGTGGCTGGGACGTCGGGTGAGCGGCTTCACGTCCCGCCTGCCCTGGGCGCAGCTGCCCGCTGCCGTCGTCGCCGCGGTGCAGCACGTCGTCCGCGCCGACGTCCGGCAGGCGCGGGACGTGCACGGCGGGATGTCGCCCGGCCCGGCCGCGGTGCTCTCGCTGGACGACGGCCGCGAGGTGTTCGCCAAGGTGAGCACCCGGGAGGTCAACGAGCGGTCGTACCAGCTCTACGCCGACGAGATCGCCGCCTACCGGGCGATCGAGGCGTTGACGACCCTTCCACGCCCGACGCTGCTGGGGACGGTCATGATCGGCCCCTGGATCGGGTTGGTGCTGACCGTGGCACCGGGACGATCGGCCGGCCCGCCCTGGCGAGCAGGTGCCGTCGCCCCCGTCGTCCGGGCGGTCGAGCAGGTCGCCGCGCACCGGGCACCGCCCGGCCTGCCCCCCGCCCTGGACCGGTTGCCCGACCTGGACGGCTGGGCGGTGCTGGCGAACGACCCGTCCGCACCGCTCGACCCGCGCGACCAGGCCCTGGCCCCGCGGTGCGCCGCGCTCGTGGAGGGATGGCGGAGCTGGACCGTCGGCGACGCTCTGGTGCACCACGACTGCCGCTGCGACAACGCGCTGGTGGACGACGACGGGCTGGCCACCCTGGTCGACTGGAACTTCGCGTGCGCCGGGGCGGCGTGGCTGGACGTCGCGCTGCTGGCGTGCGACGTGGTCGGCTCGGGGGTCGACGACCCGGCGGCCGACCCGGTCGCCGCGGCCCTCGAGCTGCTGGCACCTCTGCCGGCGGACGCCTCGCGCTTCGCGGTCGCGATGGCCGGCATGATGCGCCGCAACAGCCTGCTGCCGGCGCACTCCGGTCTGCCGACCTTCCGGCCGTGGCAGGCCGCCCGGGCAGACCGGCTGCGCCCGCTGGTCGAGGCGCTGGTCCCGGCTCTGGCCTAGGAGCTGCCGCCACCCGGGCGCTGCTTCTTCGGCAGGCGCGCGACGACGTCCGCGTAGCTCGCGTCCAGCGCCTCGAGCAGCTCGTCGTCCGGGATCGGGCCGTCCAGGCGCAGGGTGTTCCAGCCGTAGCGCCCGATGTAGGGCATGACGCTGGCGGCGCCGGGGTAGCGCTCGAGCCACTCGTCGGCCTCGTCGCGGGTGCGTCCGCATTTCAGGCCGATGGTCTCCCGGCCCAGGAAGGCGAAGATCTTCTCGCCCACCTTGGCCACGGTATCGCCCTCCCACGGCTCGTCCGGCCAGGCACCCGGCTGGGCCAGGGCGTGCTCGCGCAGCTGCTCGGGATCGGCCACGGGGCCAGCCTCGCGAGGGCGCGCGCAGGGGTCAAGGCCGGCTGCAACGAATTGGCCCCTCTCGCGGGTGCAACCGGACGGGGCCTGCACCACGATGACGAAGGAGACGAGGAGGACGCATGGCCGTGACGGACCAGACGCTGGAGATCGGCGACGACGTGCAGGTGATCGCGGGCGCGCACCGCGGGCACCGCGCGACGCTGGTCGAGGTCGGCGGTGCCACGAGCAGCCGGCACGTCGTGCGCTGCCAGGACGGCGAGACCGTGCGGCTGAGCAAGGTGCACGTGCAGCGCCACGACGACGAGCGCTGATCCGACCGGGGCTGGCTAGGCTGGGCCGGTGCCCCTGCGCGACGTCCTGCTGAGCCTCGGCCGCTCCCTCGCGCGCACCGCCGCCCGCGAGGGCGAGCGCGAGCTGCGTCGCCGCACCCGCTCGTCCGGACGCCGCAGCGCGCCGTCGCGACGCGGCCGGGCCGGTGCAGCCGGCCGCTCGTCGTCCGCCGCGCCGCACGGCGGGTACGCGGGCGACTTCGAGGGCCGCGCGACCGTCACCTACGACCCGCACGACGACGGCGTCGCCGACCCGGGCGAGGTGGTCTGGACCTGGGTGCCCTACGAGGAGGACCACTCCCAGGGCAAGGACCGGCCGGTGCTGGTGGTCGGCCGCGACGGTCACCACCTGCTCGCGCTCATGCTGACCAGCAAGGACCACGACCGCGACGCGGCCGACGAGGCCCGGCACGGGCGCGAGTGGCTCGACCTCGGCAGCGGGGCCTGGGACAGCCGAGGGCGGCCGAGCGAGGTGCGGGTCGACCGCGTGCTGCGGGTGGAGCAGGGCGCGGTGCGGCGCGAGGGCGGGCGGCTGGACCGGGCGCGCTTCGACGAGGTCGCCGCGGCGCTGCGCGCCCGGCACGGCTGGCGCTGAGGCTCGCTTTGGTCGCGAGGGGTCCTCGCTGGTAGATTTGGTCGTCGCGTGCACGCCGTGTCGTGCGTGCGCAGAGCGACTCCCGTCACAGGTGTCCCCACCACCTCCGGTCCGGAGCAGCTCGACGCCCTCGACCTGACCTGTACATCGAAGCTGACTGAGAGAGTCCAACCCGTGGCGAACATCAAGTCCCAGATCAAGCGCATCCGCACGAACGCCAAGCGCACCGAGCGCAACAAGGCGGTCAAGAGCGAGCTGCGCACGCACATCCGCAACGCCCGCGAGGCCATCGAGTCCGGTGACGCCGCCAAGGCCAAGGACGCCGTGGCCACCGCGTCGCGCAAGCTCGACAAGGCCGCGAGCAAGGGTGTCATCCACAAGAACCAGGCGGCCAACCGCAAGTCCGCCCTCGCGTCGAAGGCCGCCTCGCTCTGAGGTAGCCCCCGCGTCGACGACGGCGCCGGTCCCGTGACGGGACCGGCGCCGTCGTCGTCCCGGGGCCTGCGGTGTTCACGTCGGGGCTCGGTCGCGCTGGCGGGTCAGTCGCGGTGCCGGCGCGCGGCGCCGATCTGCAGCACCGCCTTCTCGACGGCGTACACCGGGTCGCCGGCCCGCTTGCCCTTGACCGGCAGGCCGCCCTTGACCGCGAGGTCGGCCGACGCGACCGCCTCGATGGCGTCGGCGAGCCCCTGCGGCGACCAGCCGCGCAGCTGCCGCCGCGCCTTGTCGACCTGCCAGGGCGCCATGCCGAGGTCGCGCGCGACGTCCGCCGAGCGCATCGACCCGGCGCTCGAGACCTTGGCCAGCCCTCGCAGGCCCATCGCGAGGACCGCCACCAGCGGCACCGGGTCGACGCCGGACTGCAGGGCGTGCCGCAGCAGCCCCAGCGCCTGGTCGGTCTGGCCGCCGATCGCCGCGTCGGCGACCTTGAACCCCGTGGCCTCGACGCGGCCCCCGTAGTACCGCTCGACCACGGCGGCGTCGATGGACGGCGCGTCCTCGGCCTTGCCGTCGGGCGCAGTGGTGTCGGCCATGAGCTGGGCGCAGGCGCTGGCGAGCTCGCGCACGTCCTGGCCGAGCGCCTCGACCAGGGCGGCGACGGCGTCCGGCGTCACGTGCCGGCGGGCCTGGCGGAACTCGTGCGTCACGAACGAGGTCTTGTCGGCGTCCGAGGTGATCTTGGGGCAGTCGTGCACGGCCGCGCCGGCCTTCTTGGCGGCGTCGAGCACGGCCTTGCCGCGCTGGCCGCTGCGGTGCCTCAGCACCAGGACGACGTCGGGCTCGGGCTGCTCGACCAGCGCCTTGGCGTCGACCACGAGCTCGTCGGGCGCGTCCTCGAGCCCCCGGACGACGAGCACGGTGCCCTCGCCGAACAGCGACGGGCTGGCGTGCGCCTGCAGGTCGCCGGCCGTGTACCCGGCGGCGTCGACGTCGACCACCTGGACGTCGGGCTCGCGGCCCCGGGCGGCGGCGACGACCCGGTCGACCGCGCGGTCGCCGAGCAGGTCCTCCGGCCCGGTCACCAGGTGCAGCGGACCGCTCGGGTCGGCCTCGCCCGCCGCGGCAGGCGGACGGCGGCTGGCGGGCGGTGGCGTCATGGTCCGACGCTATCGCCGAGGACCGACGGCGTGCGGGCGCGGTCCGCTCACCACCAGCGCGGGGCCGCCCGCGCGCCGCACGACGGCCAGGTCGCCCTGCCGGTCGGTGCGGGCGACGGTGGCGCCTTGGCCGGCGAGCAGGCGCAGCAGCGCGGGTGACGGGTGCCCGTAGTCGTTGTCGGCGCCGACGCTCACGAGCGCCAGCCGGGGCGCGGTCTCGGCGAGCAGCTGCGGGTCCTGCTGGGCCGAGCCGTGGTGCGCCACCTTGAGGACGTCGACCCGCGGACCGCCGGGCAGCGCGGCCACGCGGGCGGCGACCTGGCGCGCGGCAGCGGGCTCGACGTCGCCGAGCAGCAGCAGCCGCAGGCCGCCCGCGTCGACGCGCAGCACGATGCTGGCGTTGTTGGGCACCGATCCGTCGTGGACGACGCGGGCCGGCCACAGCACCTGCCACGACACGTCGCCCAGCCGCACCCGCTCGCCGTCGACGACGGTGCGCACCGGGACGCCGGCGGCCGCGGCCTGCCGCCGGACCTGCCGCGCCTGCTCGGCCGGGTCGTCGACGATCGTGGTGACCAGCTGGCCGACCCGCCGTCCGCGCAGCGCGCCGGGCAGCCCGTCGACGTGGTCGGCGTGGAAGTGGGTCAGCACCACGAGGTCGAGCGTGCGGACGTCGAGCTCGCGCAGGCAGCGGTCGACGTCGTCCGGCGCCGGACCGGCGTCGACCAGCACGGCCCGCCCGGTGCCCGTGCGCAGCACCAGGGCGTCGCCCTGCCCGACGTCGCACACCACCAGCACCCACCCGGGCGGCGGCCATCCCCGCGTGCCGGGCACCGGCGCTCGCGCCGCCAGCACGAGGGCCAGCACGGCCCCGACAGCCAGGGCGGCTGCTCGCGGCCGGCGCTGCGCGGTGCGGCGCAGGTGCGGCGCGCCGACCGCAGCGGCCACGGTGAGGACCGCGAGGAGCACGGCGCCGCCTGCACCCCCCGGCCAGCCCAACTGCCCGCCGGGCACCCTCGCACCGGCGCGCGCCACCAGCGCGATGGCCGAGCACGCCACCCCGGCCACGTGCGCGAGCAGCGCGGCCAGCCCAGGTGCGGTCACGGAGGCGACGGCCGCGGCCAGGCCGAGCACGGTGGCGGGCGCCACGCACGGCTCGGCCAGCAGGTTCGCGGGCACCGAGACCAGGCTGACCTGGCCTGAGAGCAGCACGACGACCGGACCGCAGAACGCCTGCGCCGCCAAGGGCACCGCCACCGCGGCCGCCAGGGGGCGCGGCAGCCGGCGCGACAGCGCCTCCGTCCACGGCTGCGCGACGAGCAGCAGGCCCAGCGTGGCCAGCACCGACAGTGCGAACCCGAACGACCTCGCCAGCCACGGGTCCGCGACGAGCAGCGCCAGCACGGTCGCCGCGAGCACGGGCAGCGCAGCCCGGCGGCGCGCGGTGCCGAACGACAGCAGCCCGAGCGCGCCCATCACGGCGGCGCGCAGCACCGAGGGCTCGGGACGGGCCAGGACGACGAACCCGACCAGCACCAGCCCGGCGACGACCAGCCGGGCCCGGTGCCCGAGGCCGGCGCCCCGCCCCAGGGCCAGCGCGACGAGGCAGACCAATGTCGTGTTGGTGCCGCTCACGGCCGACAGGTGGGTGAGCCCGGTGGCCCGCATCGCCTCGCCGAGGTCGGCCGGCTGCAGCGAGGTGTCGCCCACCACCAGCCCCGGCAGCAGGCCGCGCGCGTCGGCGGGCAGCCCGGCGCAGGCGCGTCGCAGCCCGGACCGCAGCCGCTCGGCCACCCGGTCGACCCGCGGCGCGCGACCGACCACCTGCGGCGGCCCCCGAGCCGTCACGGTCGCCACCACGTCGTCCCCGCGCCGCGCCGGCGCGAGCCGTCCGGTCGCCTCGACCTGCTCGCCGAGGTGGAGGCCGCGCCAGTCCGGCGTGCCGAAGACCAGGACCCGCGCCCGCACCGCCGACCGCAGCCCCCGGCCGTCCACCCCGTGCAGGGACAGCTGCACCAGCACCGTCCCGGCCGTCCCGCGCGACCCGGGCTGCGGCGCCACCGCCCGCGGGTCGCTCGCGACCGTGGCCCGAAGCCGCACCACCGCCCCCTGGTCGGCCAACCACCGGGTCGTGCCCGCCTCGCGCCGCCAGGTCTGCAGTCCGGCGGCGCCGAGCGCGATCGCCGAGGCCACCAGCGCCAGGGCGACGGCCGCCGCTCCCCCACCGGCGACGTGCCAGGCGTGCCGCCCGGGCCGGCGCGGACCACGCAGCAGCCGGACGGCAAGGCGGCCACCGACGAGCGCGGCGCACGCGGCCAGGACCGCCCGCAGCCCGGGAGCCGTCCCCAGCGTCGCGGCGACCACGCCCCAGGCGACGACCGCCGGGACGAGCAGCCGCAGGTCGCCGGGGCTCATACCCGGACCAGCGGCCGCAGCCGTTCCATCGCCTTGTCGCCGATGCCGCTGACCTCGCTCAGCTCGTCGACCGTGCTGAACCGGCCGTGCGTCGTCCGCCACTCGACGATCCGTCCGGCGAGCACCGGGCCGACGCCTGGCAGCACGTCGAGCTGGTCGGTCGTCGCCGTGTTGAGGTCGACGACCTCCCCGGCGGCGCCGCCCGGTGTCCCGCCCGCGGAGCTGCTCGCTGCCGCGCCTCCCGCCGGGGCGGCAGGTCCGGCCGCTGCCACGGCCGGCTCGCCCGGGCGCGGCACCACCACCTGCTCGCCGTCGACCACCAGCCGCGCCAGGTTGACCGCGGCCAGGTCGGCACCTGGTGCGGCACCACCCGCGGCCTCGACGGCGTCCTCCACTCGGGAACCGGGTGGTAGGCGCACCACGCCCGCGTGGCGGACCCGACCCACGACGTGCACCACCAGGGGCGCAGCCGCCGTGGCGCGCGCCCCCGCGGCCGACGCGGTCGTCGCCGTCGCCGTCACCGACGCCGACGGGACGGCGGCGACCGGGACGAGCGGCGTCTGCACCCCGGCGGGCGCCATCGGCACCGGAGCCGACCGCGAACGGGCCAGCAGCACGCGCACCCCCAGCACCCCGGCGACCGCCAGCGCGACGACGAGCAGCCCCACGACGGCGCGCGGCGACACCCCGGTGCGCACCGCAACGCGCACGGCCGCGTCGTCGAGCCGCGCCAGCACGCGGTGGCGACCCGGCCCGTCGTCGCGGGAGGAGCGGGCTGCGGTGTCGAGGTCCATGCCGGCGACGCTAGGTCGTCGCCGCCACCAGGTCCGTTGCGCCGCAGCGGGTCTGTGGATGACGGGACGAGCCGTCGTCCACAGTGGACAACCCAGGGTGCGGTCGTCCTCAGGTGCTGATGCGTGTCTTGCGAGCCATCCAGCGCAGCAGCAGGTTGGTGCGGTGCCGACCGAGGACGACCAGCACCAGCAGCACCCCGAACAGCCGCGACCACCGGTCCGCCTCACCGCCCCACACCGGCGGCAGCACGAGGCAGACGGGCAGCAGCGCCATGGCCGCGGCCACCGAGGCGCCCGCCACCCAGCGGGTCACCGACACGACCACGACGAAGACGACGACCACGGCCACCAGCCAGAGCCAGCCGAGCGCGAGCAGCACCCCGAGCGACGTCGCGACGCCCTTGCCACCACGACCCTTGAGGAACGGAGAGGTCACGTGACCCAGCACCGCCGCCGCCGCCACCGCGTAGGCCCACGGCCGGCCGACGAGCGCCAGCGCCAGGAGCGCCGGGCCCGCGCCCTTCGCGACGTCGAGCAGCCCGACCACGACGCCCCACCGCCGGCCGAGCACCCGCGCCACGTTGGTCGCACCGGGGTTGCCCGACCCGAAGGCCCGCAGGTCGACGCCGCGCGCCCGCGCGAGGATCGCGGCCGGGTTCACCGCCCCCAGCAGGTAGCCGCCGACCACCAGCGCGGCGACCACCCACGGCGCGGGGTCGTTCACCCCGGCACCACCACGACCGCCACCATGCCGGGTCCGACGTGAGCGCCGACCACCGCGCCGACCTCGGCCACCACGACGTCGGGGAGGTCGGGCAGCCGCTCGCGCAGCCGGGCGGCGAGGGCGTCGGCGCGCTCGGCCGCGTCCAGGTGCTGCACGGCGACGGACGCGCGGTTGTCGCCGACCGCGGCCACCGCGAGCTCCTCGAGCCGCGCCAGCGCACGGCTCGACGTCCGTACCTTCTCCAGCGGCGAGATGCTCCCGTCGTCCAGCACCAGCAACGGCTTGATGGCGAGGGCGGAGCCGACGAGGGCCGCGGCCGCGCCGATCCGCCCGCCGCGACGCAGGTGCTCGAGCGTCGCGACGTAGAAGAACGCCTTCGACCGCGCCGCCCGCTCGCGCGCCTGCTGCGCGATCTGCTCGGCGTCCGCACCCGAGGCGGCCGCCCGCGCGGCGTCCAGCACCAGGAAGCCGAGGCCCATGCCCATCGAGCGCGAGTCGACCACCGTGGTGGGCACCGGGGCGTCGCGCGCGGCGAGCACGGCGGACTCGTAGGTGCCCGACATGTCGGCGGAGATGTGCAACGACACGACCGCGTCCGCGCCGTCCTCCGCCGCAGCCGTGTACGCGTCGAGGAACGCCTGCGGGCTGGGCCGGGACGTCGAGACCGGCGTCCACGACCGCAGCGCCGCCGCGACCTCGGCCGACGTGATCTCGACGCCCTCGTCGTGCGCCGTGCCCCCGACCACCACCTGCAGCGGCACGACGCGCACGCCGTGCCGCTGCACGTCCTCGGGGTCGAGGTACGCGGTGGAGTCGGTGACGACGGCGACGCCCACGACCTACTCCGGGACGACGTTCACGAGCTTGGGCGCGCGCAC
The DNA here is from genome assembly GCF_054779595.1 of Angustibacter peucedani. Classification (NCBI taxonomy): domain Bacteria; kingdom Bacillati; phylum Actinomycetota; class Actinomycetes; order Kineosporiales; family Kineosporiaceae; genus Angustibacter; species Angustibacter peucedani. The sequence goes on along the minus strand of NZ_BAAGXY010000039.1, from coordinate 10,149 downwards.
CACGACGGTCCGCACCGCGCGACCGGCCAGCGCAGCCGTCACCTTCTCGCTCGCCAGCGCCAGCTCGCGCAGCGCGTCGTCGTCGATGCCGGGCGGCACCTCCAGGCGCTCGCGCACCTTGCCCTGCACCTGCACGACGCACGTCACGGTCTCGTCGACCAGCAGCGCCGGGTCGGCCTGCGGGAACGGCTCGTGGGCCAGCGACTCGCCGTGCCCCAGCCGCCGCCACAGCTCCTCGGCCACGTGCGGGGCCAGCGGGGCGGTCATCAGCACCAAGGGCTCGGCCAAGGCGCGCGGCACGGCGTCCAGCCGGGTCAGGTGGTTGTTCAGCTCGATGAGCTTGGCCACCGCGGTGTTGAACCGCAGCCCGGCGTAGTCGTGCGCCACGCCGTCGATCGTCCGGTGCAGCACCCGCAGGTCGGCGTCGGACGGCGCGTCCTCGCTGGTCGTCGTCGTGCCCGAGTCCTCGTCGACGACGTTGCGCCACAGGCGCTGCAAGAAGCGCAGCGACCCGACGACGGCCCGCGTCTCCCACGGCCGCGAGGCGTCCAGCGGGCCGGTCGACATCTCGTACACCCGGAACGTGTCGGCGCCGTAGGCGTCGTACATGTCGTCGGGCGTGACGATGTTGTTCAGCGACTTGCCCATCTTCCCGTACTCACGGGTGACGCTCTCGCCGTGCCAGGTGAACCTGCCGTCGACCTCCTCGACCTCGGCGGCCGGCACGGTCTGGCCGCGCTCGTCCCGGTAGGCGTAGGCCTGGATGTACCCCTGGTTGAACAGCCGCCGGAAGGGCTCGTCGCTGCTGACCTGGCCCAGGTCGAACAGCACCTTGTGCCAGAACCGCGAGTACAGCAGGTGCAGCACGGCGTGCTCGACGCCGCCGACGTACAGGTCGACACCACCGGTGTCGGGAGCACCGTTGGGCGCCAGGCCCCGCGGTCCCATCCAGTACGCCTCGTTCTCGGGGTCGACGAACGCCTTCTCGTTGGCCGGGTCCAGGTAGCGCAGCTCGTACCAGCACGAGCCCGCCCACTGCGGCATGACGTTCAGCTCGCGGCGGTAGGTGCGCGGGCCGTCCCCCAGGTCCAGCTCGACCTCGGCCCACTCCCCCGCCCGGGCCAGCGGCGGCACCGGCTCGGAGGTGACGTCGTCCGGGTCCAGCTGCTGCGGGCTGTAGTCGTCGACCTCGGGCAGCTCGACCGGCAGCATGCTCTCGGCCAGCGCCACCGGCAGGCCGTCGTCGTCGTACACCACGGGGAACGGCTCGCCCCAGTAGCGCTGCCGGCTGAACAGCCAGTCGCGCAGGCGGTAGGTGACCGTGCCCTCGCCAGAACCCTTGCGCTGCAACCACTCGATGATGGTGCGCTTGGCCTCGGCCACGGGCAGGCCGTCCAGCGACACCTCGTCGTTGGCCGAGTTGACCGCCGGCCCGTCGCCGGTGAACGCCTCGCCCTCCCAGCCCTCCGGAGGCTGGACGGTGCGCACCACGGGCAGCTCGTAGGTCGTGGCGAAGGCCCAGTCGCGCTCGTCCTGCGCCGGTACGGCCATGATCGCGCCCGTGCCGTAGCCCATCAGCACGTAGTCGGCGACGAAGACGGGCACCGGCTGGTCGTTGACCGGGTTGATCGCGAAGGCACCGGTGAAGACGCCGGTCTTGTCGCGGCCCTCGGCCTGGCGCTCCAGCTCGGACTTCGCGGCAGCCTGCGCCCGGTAGGCGTCGACGGCCTCGCGCGGGGTGGCCGCGCCTCCCGTCCAGGCGTCGCGGGTGCCGTCCGGCCAGGTCGACGGCACCAGGTCGCCGACCATCGGGTGCTCGGGCGCCAGCACCATGAACGTCGCCCCGAACAGCGTGTCCGGGCGGGTGGTGAAGACCTCGATCCCGGCGTCGTGGCCGACCAGGCCGAAGCGCACCTGGGCGCCCTCGCTGCGGCCGATCCAGTTGCGCTGCATCAGCTTCACGGGCTCGGGCCAGTCCAGCCGGTCCAGGTCGTCCAGCAGCCGGTCGCCGTAGGCGGTGATGCGCATCATCCACTGGCGCATGTCGCGCTTGAAGACCGGGAAGTTGCCGATGTCGCTGCGACCGTCGGCGGTGACCTCCTCGTTGGCCAGCACCGTGCCCAGTCCGGGGCACCAGTTGACCGGCGCCTCGGCGACGTACGCCAGCCGGTGGCCGTCGACGACCTCGCGCTGCTCGCGCCGGCTCAGCTCCGACCACCGCTTGCCGCCGGGCACCGGGCGGGTGCCAGCGGCCAGCTCGGCCACCAGGTCGTCGACGTGCCGGGCCCGGCCGCGGCCGCCGTCGGCGTCCGCGTCGAACCACGCGTTGTAGACCTGCAGGAACACCCACTGGGTCCAGCGGTAGAACTCGACGTCGGTCGTCGCGGGCGAGCGGCGCGGGTCGTGGGCCAGGCCCAGGCGGCGCAGCTGGCGTCGCATGGTGGTGATGTTGTCCTCGGTCGTCTTGCGGGGGTGCTGCCCGGTGCGCACCGCGTACTGCTCGGCCGGCAGGCCGAACGCGTCGTACCCCAGGGCGTGCAGCACGTTCTTGCCGCACATGCGCTGGTAGCGCCCGTAGACGTCCGTCGCGATGTAGCCCAGCGGGTGCCCGACGTGCAGGCCCTTGCCCGAGGGGTACGGGAACATGTCCAGGATGTAGAGCTTCTCGCGGCCGGCGACCCCCTCGGGGTCGGCCCACGGTCCGGCAGGGTTCGGCGCCACGAAGGTGCCCTCGGACTCCCAGTGGTCCTGCCAGTCCTGCTCGATCCGCCCGGCCAGGGCCGCGGTGTAACGGTGGGCCGGGACGTCCGCGCCCTCGCCGGCGGAGGTGGTGCCGGCGGCGCTCGTGTCGGTCGTGTCGCTCATGATGGTCCTGTCGTCGTCACGGTGCCGGACCTGCGTGCGCCTGCCAGACACACGAAGACCCCTGGGCGCAGGAGGGCGCAGGAGGGGTCTGCCGCGCTGACGCGGAGTCGTGCGGGGCCCGGCAGGGACGCACCCGTTCTCGAGGTCAGCGCGGCCGGCTAAGGAGCAGGACGGCTCGCACCCGTTCAGGTTAGCGCAGTGCCGTGCTCGTCCGCGCGCAGGCGAGCGAGCACCGCGTCCGCCACGGCGGCGTGCGTCGGCCAGTCCCAGTGCAGCCCGTCGGGGTTGCCGCCTCCCGCCGCGAGCGCCGGCCCGACCACCGGGTCGAGCTCGACCAGCGCGACGTCCTCGCGGGCCGCCCACGCCCGCGCGGCCCGCACCGACGGCGCGTGCGAGCGCTGCGAGGGGTGGTCCTGCGAGCGCCACGGCGGCGGCGCCAGCGCCAGCACGCGCAGTCCCGGCCGGTAGTACCGGGCGCCGGTGACCACGCGCGAGAGGTAGTGGTCGGTCGCGGTCTGTGGCAGGGTCCGCCACCGGCCGTCGACCGCGCGCACGACGGCCGGGTGTGCCGCACGGTACCACCGCCGCGCCCGACGGCGCAGCGGCGCCGGACGCAGGTAGGCGATGCCCTCGCGCAGGTACGTCGGCAGGCTGGCGGGCAGCGCGTCCATGCCGCCGACGGCGAGCACCAGCACGTCGGCGCGCGGCAGCAGCACCGACCAGGCGACCGGGTCCTTCGTCAGCGCCCACCAGGCGTCGCGGGCCGTCCAGCCCTGACGGGCCAGCAGGTCGACGTCGCGGCCGAGGGCCGAACCGACGCGCTGCGGCCACAGCCGCGGGTCGGTGATGAGCACCGGCCCGGACGGCCCGTGGTAGGTCAGCGAGTCGCCGAGGACGAGCAGCCGACCGGTCACGCGCCGCACGCTAGCGCGGCGTGCCAGGTACGTTCAGCGCCCGGTCAGTCCGGCCAGCCGGCGGGACGACGGGAGTCCGGCGGCCGCGGGCTCGGGTCCAGCCGCACGGGCCGGTAGGGCGGGGCGGCGGCCTCGCGGCGCAGCGCCCGGCGCAAGTGCATCTCGCGGTCGGCCTGGCGCAGCAACGAGTCGACGTCGCCGTCGTCCCAGGGCTCGAGCACCGCACCGCCCGCGCTGATCCGCGCCGCCCACTGCTCGCGCGGCACGGGCGAGTTCTCGAGGCAGCGGGCCCGCACGCGGCGCTCCATCTCCAGGGGCGCCAGGCCGGTGCCGGGCCCCACGACCACGAACTCGTCGTCGCCCCAGCGCGCGACGGCGTCGGTGGCGCGGGTCGAGCGCGAGAGCGCCTCCGACACCGTGAGCAGCACGTCGTCGCCGGCCGAGTGGCCGAGCTCGGCGTTCACGCGAGCCAGCCCGTCGACGTCCAGGAACATGCAGTAGACCGCGTCGCCACGACGGCGGGCGGTCTCGAGGATCTGCGCCCCGAGCATGGCCAGGCCCTTGCGGTTGGCCAGGCCGGTCAGCGGGTCGTGCACGGTCGCGTCCTGCGCGAACGCGAACGCCTGCTCGACCTCCTGCTCGTTGCGGTGGAACCGCCGGTGGACCACGACCGCCACCGCGCCGGCCACGAGCAGCGCCCCCAGCGCGCGACCCCAGCCGACGGACCGGTCGAGCGACCAGTCGGACGTCTCGACGAGGTCGCGGCCGAAGCCGGCCAGCCACCCCGTGCCGCCCAGCGCCAGCACGGCCGCCAGCTGCGCGAGCCGCGACGAGCCGAGCGCCGCCACCGCGCAGGCGACGACGCAGATCACGGCCCAGGCCGGGTCGAGGGTCAGCCCGACGCCGACCGCGCCGGCGGCGGCGAGCACGCCGGCCACGGCGTCGAAGGTCCACCCGGGGACGCTGGTGCTGCGCTCGGGTCGGGAGAGCGGTTCCGTCACCCGTGCTGTGTCGTCACCGGTGGCCCCCACCTTGAGCCGTGGGGGCCACCCGGTCGACGCCGTGTCGGCGCCGGGTCGACGCCGGGTGCGGTCGGTCAGAAGATCGAGTCGACCCACTCCGGGTGGTCGACGAACGGGTTGCGGTTGTGCTGGAACTGGTCGTAGATGACCTGGTTGCGACGCTGCTCGAACGCGTCCGGCGGGTCCTCGTCGTTCCAGCGCTTGAGCACCGACAGCTTGCCGATGTACGGCGCCGAGCCGTTCGACGTCGACTCGTTGACCTCGAGGTCGGGCCAGGCGTCGTCGCCGGAGTAGCGCACGGCCATGTAGAAGATCATCCTTGCGACGTCGCCCTTGACGGCGTCGCGCGGCTCGAACGAGTCGGCGTCGCTGAAGCACCCCGAGCACTGCGAGACGGCGCTGCCGCCCTCGTCGAAGTCCTTGTTGCCGCGCGTCGAGTTCACGCTGACGTCCTCGGGCCGCAGGTGGTGCACGTCGGTGCCGGGGCCGGTCGCCGTCCCGAAGTCGCCGTGCGACTTGGCCCACACGTGCTCGCGGTTCCAGTCGTCGACGCCGCCGCCGTTGCTGGACTTGGCGATCGAGCGGCCGCTGTAGATCTCGATCACGTCCGCGCTGTTGTCCGGGTCCTCGTCGGTGACCTTCAGCGCGTCCCAGACCTGGTCGTAGGTGAGCTTGCTGACGCCGGTCGAGATGATCTGGTGCAGCGCGACCTTCAGGTCGTTGCCGCTCTTGCCGGCGGCCGCCGCGTAGTAGGTGCCCGGGTCGGTGCCGGGGTCACCGCCGCCACCGGGGTCGGTCGAACCGCCGCCCGCGTCGGCGAACGCGCTGGACGACGTCAGGCCCGGCCGGGAGAAGTACGCGGCCAGCGCGCCGGTGACGTCGACCTGGCGGCCCATCAGCGACGGGTTGCTCTTCAGCCCCCACTGCGCCCGGAAGCTCGAGGGGATCTGCACGTAGAGCATCGAGCCGGTGCTGGTCTCGCCGGCCCGGTCGGCCAGCGCCATCGCGTAGTCGCTCGGGAACCCGGACGTCACCACGGTGGTGGACGACGTCGGCTGGCCGACGACGTAGCCGCGCACCGTGGCGGTCGAGCCGTTCTGCGTGGCCCGCGCCTGCGCGACGGTCAGGGGTGCGGCCGCGGCGGCGGTCGTCGTCCGGGTCGAGGCGGGGGCCGAGGCGGCGAGGGCCGCGGGGGCGGCCGTCGGCGCGGCGCCGAGCAGCAGGGCGGTGGTCGCGAGCAGGGCGGCGCGACGTCTGGCCAGGATCATCGGGGTCTCCGGTCCGTAGCGGTGTGGGTGCCGTGAAGGCTGGCTCACGCTAACGACGGATCGGTCAAGACAGGGCAAAGCGCATCTTTCGGTCGGGTGTGGGTCAGCCGTCGTCCCGGTGACCCCGCACCCGCTCGGCCACGACCGGCGCCAGCGGCAGCAGCCCCGGGCTCCCGGCCACGACCCCGGTGACCAGTCCCCACCCGTGTCCCTCGTCGGCGCTGAGGAACTCCTTGTCGCGCACCGGGATCCGGGCGAAGGCCCGCTGCACCAGGTCGTGCTCGACGCCGTCCGTGACCGGGCTGATCGCCACCAGCACGGGCACCCGCACCCGCGGCGCGACCCGGTCGACCTCGACGCCCGGCCAGTGCGAGGGGCCGGACAGGTCGACCACGCCCTCGACCGGCACCGTGGCGCCGGCGGCCAGCGCGACCGCACCGCCCATCGACGCGCCGACGACCACCACGCGCCGTCCGCCGTGCGCTCGCAGCCACCGCACGACTAGCGCCACCTGGCGCACCTGGTCGCGCTCGAGCGCCGCCGGGCAGGTGCTGCGCCCGTAGCCGCAGAAGTCCACGGCGACGGCCCGCAGGCGCTGCGTCGACGCGAGGTAGCTGGCGTACGGCCACCAGCCGCAGCTGTCGGCACCGGTCTGGTGCAGCAGCACCGCGACGGTCGACCCGGTGCCCACGTCGTAGGCGGCGAGCCGCGCTCCGGCGGGGCCGGGCACCACGACGTCGCGGGCGGTGGGTCCCTGCGGTCCACCGCACCGCTCGCTGACCGACGACGGCTGCTCGGGCGGCGGCACCGACCGCACCTCGGTGGCGGTCGGCGACGCGGTGGGGGTGGCGCTGGGGGTCGGAGACGCCGTCGCGGTCGTCGTCGAGCGGGCTGCCGCTCCCCCGTCCGCCGTACCCGAGCACGCGGCCAGCAGCGACACGACCACCAGGGTGTATGTCAACCGTGACATAGCCGGGTAGCGTAGCGCGCGTGAGCACCCTCGGCCACGCGCTGCTCGGCCTGCTGGCCGACGGGCCGCGCACCGGCTACCAGCTGGCCCGCCGGATGGAGCGGCCGATCGGCTACTTCTGGACCGCGCAGCACAGCCAGATCTACCCGCAGCTGGCCCGGCTCGAGGCCGACGGCCTGGTGCGGCACCGCGTCGTCGACGGCCCGGGCCCGCGCGACACCAAGCAGTACCGGATCACCGCCGCCGGCCGGGCCGCCCTGCGCGCCTGGGTCGACACCCCGGTGCCGCCGCAGCCCGGTCGCTCCGAGCTGATGCTGCGGGTCCGGTCGCTGTGGATGGTCGAGCCCGCCCGCGCGAGGGCGTTCGTCGAGCAGGTGCGGGCCGAGCACGCCGCGACGCTCGAGACCTACCGGGCCGAGGGGGCGACCTTCGACCAGGACGAGGTGGCCCTCGGCATCGGCTCGCCGACGTTCGGCGCGTGGGCGACGCTGCGCCAGGGGCTCGGCCACGAGGAGCAGGTGCTGGCCTGGTGCGACTGGCTGCTCGCCGAGATCGACCGCACCACCGACCGCACCGCCGACCGCACCGCCGACCGCGCCGCCGACCACGCCGCCGACCGCACCGCGCCCGGGCACGACGAAGGGCCCGTCACCAGGTGACGGGCCCTTCGTCGATCGGGTGGAGCTGAGGGGACTCGAACCCCTGACCCCTTCCATGCCATGGAAGTGCGCTACCAGCTGCGCCACAGCCCCAGCTGCTCCCGAAGGAGCGGAGCAAGTCTAGCCCGACGGCCGCCGTCCGGTCCAAACGGGGTCGGCCCCCACCGGCTCACGACTCGTCGCCCACGACCTCCTCGGGCAGCGAGAAGGCGTTGTGCTCCTCGAGCACCCAGCCGCCCGCCCGCTGCGCCGTGAGCACGCTCCAGTGGCAGTTGCCGACGCCGCTGACCACCGGCCAGCACTCGGGCGGGACGCCGAGCAGCGTCTGGACGCCGGTCGCGATCGAGCCGCCGTGGGTCACCACGACCAACAGGCCGTCGTCCGGGAGCTGCGCGGCGTGCTCGTCGACCGCGGCGGCAACGCGGGCACCCACCTCGACGCGCCGCTCGCCGTCACCGCCGGGGCGCACGTCCTCGCCGGCCCGCCAGGCGGCCCGCAGGTCGGGGAACGCCTCCTGGATGTCGGCGGCGAGCATGCCCTGCCACTGCCCGGCGTACGTCTCGCGCAGCCGCGCGTCGGTGGTCACCGGCAGGCCGGTCAGCTGGCCGAGCGGGAACGCGGTGTCGCGCGCGCGGCGCAGGTCCGACGAGACGATCGCGGACGGCGAGAGCCGGGCCAGCTCGGACGCCGCGCGCTCGGCCTGCAGCCGGCCCACGTCGTCCAGGTCGATGTCGGTCTGGCCCTGGAACCGGCCGTCGGCGTTCCACTGCGTCTGCCCGTGCCGCAGCAGCAGCACCTGGCGGCCGTACCTCACGCCTGCTCCGCGCCGGCCCCGCCGCTGGTCGAGCCCAGCCCGAACGCGTCGCCGGCCGAGCGCGGACGCCCGCGCGCGTCGTCCGGCAGCTCGATCAGCGGGCAGTCCTTCCAGAGCCGCTCGAGCGCGTAGTAGGTGCGCTCCTCGTCGTGCTGCACGTGCACGACGACCTCGGCGTAGTCGAGCAGCACCCAGCGGCCGTCGCGCTCGCCCTCGCGGCGCAGCGGCTTCGCGTCGTGCTGGCGCAGGGCGTCCTCGACGGCGTCGACGATGGCCGAGACCTGCCGGTCGTTGGGGGCCGAGGCCAGCACGAAGGCGTCGGTGATGACGAGCTGCTCGCTGACGTCGATGGCGACGACGTCGGTGGCGAGCTTGTCCGCCGCGGCGTGCGCCGCGGCGAGCACGAGCTCGCGGGCGCGGTCGGACGCTGGCACGGGTGCTCCTCGAGAAGGGTGGGGACGACGGACGCCCCGGTCGTCCGGGGCGCTCCAGTCTCCCACGCCCGCTAGCTGGCCTTGAAGTCCGCGCCCAGCACCACGACGAGGTCGGCGACGGTCGGGCTGCTGTCGCTGATCCGCAGCGCCGAGTCGGGCAGCCCGAGCGCCTTGGTGACGCTGAGGCCGCGATCCCGGCTGTCCGAGCTGCCGTCGGGCAGCAGCACGAGCGACTCGGTGACGCCGAAGCCGTCGACGTTGCCGCCGCCGACGTAGCGCAGCCCCGCGGCGACGAGCTTGGAGCGCGCACCGTCGCCGAGGCCGGGCGAGCCGACCCCGTTCTGCACGAGCACCCGCAGCCGACCACCCGGCGGGCTGACGATCTCGGCGCCGGCCAACCGCGCGTGCACCATGGTCGCGGCGGCCGCGCTGTCGAGCCCGTAGGCCGTGACGGCACCGCCGGTGTCGAGGTCGTGGGTCGGGACGACGGTCGAGGCGACCGCGTCCTGCGCGGCCGGCTCCTTGAGGTCACCGGTCACGGCGAGCACCGCGTCGAGCACGGCGCCCGTCGGCGCACCCGGCAGCCCGACCACGAACGCGCGCCGCTGGGCGGGGTCGGCCGGCAGCGCCGCGAGCAGCGCCGTGACGACCTGCTCCTGGCGGGCCAGCCGCGTGGCTTCGGGGTCGTCGTCGACGAGCAGCTGGGCGAAGGCCACCGCCTGAGCGCCGTTCAGCTTCTGGTGGGCGCCGGCGGTGACGACGATCGCGGCACCCGGGTCGGCCGAGGCCGGGACGTCGGCGTCGACGTCCACCGTGATGCCGCCGACGCTGTCGACCAGCGTGTCGAGGGACGCCGAGTCGAGCACCCAGGTGCCGGCGACGCGGATCTCGAGCGCGTCGGCCACGGCGGCGCCGGGCGCGGACGCACCGGGGGCGAGCGACTGGGCGACGGGCAGGCGGCCGGCGCCCGGGACGTCGAGCAGGAGCCGGCTCGGCACCAGCACCTGCTGCGGGGTGCCGGAGCCGCTCGCCAGCAGCGAGATGCCGGTCAGCTGGCCGTCCTTGGCGAGGGCCAGGGCCACGACCTGCTGCACGTCGACGCTCGCGGTGGCCGCGGTGCGCGGGCCGTGGTGCCCGCCGCGCGTGGCGACGGCGACGCCCGTGCCGGCGACGACGACCGCGGCAGCAGCGGCGGCCGCGACC
>NZ_BAAGXY010000038.1:0-27244 GCF_054779595.1 Angustibacter peucedani | reverse complement strand
CCGGGTCGCGCGGTCCGGCCGGCCGCGGCAGCGGCGCCGGCGGGTCGCCGGCCCGGCGGGCCAGCCGGCCGCGGTCGTGCAGCGTCGTGGCCGCCCAGGCCGCCGACAGCAGCATCACGCGGCTGATGAGGTTCATCAGCACCAGCAGCCCGATGACGACGGCGAAGCTGGCCAGCAGCGGCTTCTTCGACGCGCTCGCCAGCAGCAGGCCGCTGCTCAGCTTCAGGACGCCGAGCCCGACGGCGCCGACGAGGGCGCCCTGGGCGACGTCCGGGCGCCGCAGGTCGAGCCCGCTCATCAACCGCAGCACGATCACCATCAGGGCGAAGTCGGCGGCCAGCACGACGAGCACGCCGAGCACCTGCAGCACGAGGTGACCCGCGGTCGAGCTGTCGGAGACGCCCACCCAGCCGAGCACCCGCGAGGCCAGCGCCGTGACCACGAACGACAGCACCGCCGAGGCCAGCACCGCCAGGCCGAGCGTGACGAGCACGCCGACGTCGCGCAGCTTGCCCAGCACCGGGTTGGTCTTGAAGGTCGGCTGGTCGAACATCGCGCGCACGCCCTCGCGCAGCGCGTCGACCCAGCCCAGGCCGCTCAGCACCAGCAGCACCAGGCTGATCGCGCCGGCCACCGACAGCGCGTTCGGCGTCGGCGGCTTGCTGGCGTCGAGGATGCCGTCGGGGTGCGCGGTGTCGCGCAGGATGCCCGGCAGCGTGCCCGACACGTAGTCGACCACGCGGGCGAAGAGGTCGGGCTGGCCGCGCAGCACGAAGCCGAAGACGCTGAAGCCCAGCACGAGGGCGGGCAGGATCGAGAAGAACCCGAGGTAGGCGACGCCACCGGCCAGCACGTTGCCGCGCGCGTCGCCGTAGCGCTGCCACGAGCGGTACGCGTGGCTGGCCTTCAGCCGCGCCAGCAGGGCCTTCACCCGAGCTCCGGGTCGGGTGCGCCGACGGAGAAGGGGTACCAGCCCTCGGGCCGCCACACGCCGTCCGCGCCGTGCTCGTAGAGGTGGAAGCCCTCCACCCGGAACCGGCACTCGAAGTCGGCCAGCTCGCGCGACGCCCGGTCGAGCGCGTCGTCCGCGAGGTGGTGCGCCACGGTCACGTGCGGGTGGTAGTAGAACTGGAGCTCGCGGGCGAGCGGTCCGCTGCGCACGGCCTGCTCGAGCAGCTCGCACTCGCCGATGCCGCGCACCAGCGGCACGAAGACCACGGGCGAGACCGGACGGAACGTCGCGGTGCCGCGCAGGTGGATGTCGAACGGGTCGACGGCGGCGGCGACCTTGGCCAGGTGCTCGTGCACCAGGTCGGTGCCGCGCGGGTCGACCTCGGTGGGCGGCAGCAGCGTCACGTGGGTCGGGATCGAGGCCGCGAGCGGGTCGCCGAACGACGCCCGGAGCGCGCGCAGCTGCTCGCCGTACGGCGCGGGGATCGAGATCGCCACGCCGATGGTGCGCTCCGGACCGCTGGTCACATACCGATCCTGCCCTATGCCGGGCCCCGCGGAGGCCATCGAGGGGTCAGCCCCTCGGCGGCAGGAAGCCCACGCGGTCGTAGACCGCCGCCAGGGTCTGCCGCGCCACGTCGCGGGCCTTCTCGGCTCCCTCGGCCAGGACGTCGTCGAGCGCGGCCGGGGCGTCGAGGTACCCGAGCGTGCGCTCGCGGAACGGCGTGAGGGCCTCCAGGACGACGTCCGCGAGGTCGCCCTTGAGGTCGCCGTAGCCCTTGCCCACGTAGTCCTTCTCCAGCGTCTCGACCGGGCGGCCCGACAGCGCGGAGTGGATCTGCAGCAGGTTCGAGACGCCGGGCTTGGCCTCGGGGTCGAAGCGCACCTCGCGCTCGGTGTCGGTGACCGCCGAGCGGATCTTCTTGGCCGTGACCTTCGGCTCGTCGAGCAGGTCGATCACGCCCGACAGGGTCGCCGCCGACTTGCTCATCTTGGCGGTGGGCTCCTGCAGGTCGTAGATCTTGGCCGTCTCCTTGACGATGTACGGCTCGGGGACGACGAAGGTCTCGCCGAAGCGGGTGTTGAAGCGCGTGGCGAGGTCGCGGGTGAGCTCGAGGTGCTGGCGCTGGTCCTCGCCCACGGGGACGGCGTCGGCCGCGTAGAGCAGGATGTCGGCGGCCATCAGCACCGGGTAGGTGAACAGGCCCACCGTCGTCCGATCGGTGCCGGCCTTCCCCGCCTTGTCCTTGAACTGCGTCATGCGGCTGGCCTCGCCGAAGCCGGTGATGCAGCCGAGCACCCAGGCCAGCTCGGCGTGCTCGGGCACGTGGCTCTGCACGAAGAGCGTCGAGCGGCTCGGGTCGACGCCGCCCGCGAGGTACTGCGCCGCGGTGCGCCGGGTGCGGTCGCGCAACGTCGTGGGGTCGACCTCGACCGTGATCGCGTGCAGGTCGACGACGCAGTAGAAGGCGTCGTGCGTCTCCTGCAGCGCCACCCACTGCACGAGGGCGCCGAGGTAGTTGCCGAGGTGCAGCGAGTCGCTCGTGGGCTGCATGCCCGAGAGCACCCGAGGTCGAACCGCGTCAGACATGTCGGACAGTCTCGCAGGGCCGTCGTAGGGTCGGCACCGTGACCCTGGTGGACGACGAGCTGACCCTGCCCTCGAGGCTCGTGCTGGCGGTGCGGCGCGGCGGCGCCGACCCGGCCGACGGTGCCGGCGCCGGCGCCGCTCCCTTCCTGCTCGTGCACGGGCTGGCGAGCAACGCGCGGGTCTGGGACGGCGTGGCGCAGCGCCTCGTCGCCGCCGGGCACGAGGTCGTGGCCGTCGACCTGCGCGGGCACGGCCGCTCCCCCGCGCCGGACACCGGCTACTCGACGGCGCAGGCGGCGGCCGACCTGGCCGAGCTGGTGGGCGTGCTGGGCTGGACCGGCCAGCGTGCCCCGGTGGTGGCCGGGCAGTCGTGGGGCGGCAACGTCGTCCTGGAGCTGACCGCGCGGCACGACGTCGCGCGGGCGGTGGCGCTGCTCGACGGCGGCTGGATCTGGCTCGGACGACGGTTCGCGACCTTCGAGGACTGCTGGGCCGTGCTCGCGCCGCCGGTGATGACCGGGTGGCGTTACGACGACGTGGCGGCGCGCATCCGGTCCGGCCACCCCGACTGGCCGACCGAGGGCGTCGAGGGCACGCTCGCCAACCTGCGCCGGCTGCCGGACGGCGGCGTGCGGGCGCACCTCGACCGCGAGCACCACCGCTCGATCCTGCACTCGCTGTGGGCCGACGACCCGCGGTCGCTGTTCGGGCGGGTGCACGTGCCGACGCTGCTGATGCCCGCCGCCGGGCCCGACGACGCCGTCGACGGCGTGCGCGACCTGCTCGCGGCCGTGCCATCGGCGCGCGTGCGCTGGTACCCCGGCGCCGACCACGACCTGCACGCCCAGCACCCCGACGAGGTGGCGGCCGACCTGCTGTCGCTGCTCGAGCCGCAGGAGGCCGCGTCGTGAGCGCGCTGGTGCTGATGGGTTCGGGCGAGACGGCGCCGACGCTGGTGCCGGTGCACCGCGAGGTGTTGGCGGCGACGCGGGCCGCTGCTGGTGACGGTCCGGCGGTGCTGGTCGACACGCCGTTCGGCTTCCAGCTCAACGCGGACGAGCTGGTGCAGCGCACGCAGACGTACTTCGCGCAGAGCGTCGGGCAGCCGGTGGAGGTGGCGGCCTGGCGGTCGTCGTCCGCGTCGGTGGTCGAGCGCGAGCGGGCTCTTTCCCTTCTGCAGCAAGCGGTCTGGGCGTTCAGCGGACCGGGCAGCCCGTCGTACGCGCTGCGCCAGTGGGCGGACACCCCGGTGCCGTCGGCGCTGCTCGAGGTGGCGACGCGCGGCGGCACGCTGGTGCTGGGCAGCGCGGCGGCGGTCACCGTGGGCACGCACTCGATCCCGGTCTACGAGGTCTACAAGGCGGGCGAACCGCCTCGCTGGCTGGAGGGGCTCGACCTGCTGGGCCGGCTCACCGGGCTGCGCGCGGCCGTGGTGCCGCACTACGACAACGCCGAGGGCGGCACGCACGACACGCGGTTCTGCTACCTCGGCGAGCCGCGCCTGGCCGGCCTGGAAGCCGAGCTGCCGGACGACGTCGGGGTGCTGGGCGTCGACGAGCACACCGTGCTGTGGTGCGACCTCGAGGCGCGCACGGCGCGGGTGCTGGGCCGCGGCGTGGTGACGGTGCGCCGCCGCGGACGGTCGACCACGTTCGCGAGCGGCACGACGGTGGGCTTCGACCAGCTGGACGCGTTGCTGCGCGGGGTGGAGGCGGCGTCCGAGCCGGTGGCGGCTCCCGTCGTCCCGGACGGAACTGGCTCTGCGGCAACGGATCCGGCGGGCGCTGCGCCTGCGGCGTCGTTGCGCGCGGAGGCCGAGGCGGCGCAGGTGGCGTTCGACGCGGGGCTGGCGGCGCGCGACGTCGACGCCTGCGTGACGGCGGTGCTCGGGCTGGAGCACGCCGTGCACGACTGGTCGACCGACATGCTGCAGAGCGACGACGCCGACGTCGCGCGCCGCACGCTGCGCTCGCTCGTGGTGCGGCTCGGCGAGCTGGCCGCAACCGGTGCCGCCGACCCGCGCGACGCGGTGGCGCCGTACGTCGACCTGCTGCTCGAGCTGCGGGCGGCGGCACGGGACGGGAAGGACTTCGCGACGTCCGACCTGGTGCGCGACCGGTTGGTGGCCGCCGGGGTCGAGGTGCGCGACACCCCGGACGGCGCCGACTGGTCGCTGCGCCAGGCCGCAGGGCGCTAGACCGCAGGGCGCTCGCGCTCGCGGCTCTCGAGGTAGCGCTCGACGCGCCGGTCGGGCACCAGCCAGACCACCGCCGCACCGATGAACATCGCCTCGCCCAGCCACGGCTCGACCGCGGTGAGCACGATGCCGGTGATGTAGATGACCGGCGACAGCTTGCCCTTGAGGTCGCGGCCCAGCGCCTCGCGCAGCCCCGACCCGCCCTGGACGCGGAAGATCGCCTGCTGCAGCACGAAGTAGGCGATCGCGGCGAGCAGCAGGTTGGCGCCGTAGACGACCACGGGCACCGCGCCCAGGCGCGTCTCGTCGACCCAGGCCGTCGAGAACGGCAGGAGCGAGAGCCAGAACAGCAGGTGCAGGTTGGCCCACAGCACCGCGCCGTCGACCCGCTCGACCACCTGGAACATGTGGTGGTGGTTGTTCCAGTAGATGCCGACGTACACGAAGCTCAGCAGGTACGTGAGGAACCCGGTGACCGAGCCGCCGAGCGCGTGCCAGGTCGCCTCCTCGGGCACCTTCAGCTCGAGCACCATGATCGTGATGATGATGGCGAGCACGCCGTCGCTGAAGGCTTCCAGCCGTGAGGTGGTCACGAGGGCAGTGTGCCCCAGCCGAGGTCTTGCGTCCGAAAGATCGGTCGCCATAGCGACCAGATCGTCGGACGCAGGGGGCGGGTCAGACGGCGGTGAGGTGGAGCACCAGGGCGGAGGCCGGTGCCATGACGGGCATGGCGAGGCCGACGTCGGCCAGCAGCGCGCCAGGGAGCGTGACGCCGTCGTCGAACCACCCGGGCGCGTGCGCCTGGACGACGGCGGGCTCGCCGACCTCGCGGCGCACCTGCACGCGGTACCGCCGGTCGCGGTCGAGCCCCGGCAGCGGCACGAGCCCCGGGTGGGCGTCCGGCGACGAGGTCAGCCGCACGTAGGCGAGCACGGCCTGCGCGCCGTCGTCCGCGACGACCCCGTGCAGCAGCGCGTCGTCGTCCGGGAGGTCACCTCGCACCACCCGGCCGCTGTGCAGCAGGTCGCGCAGCTCCTGGTGCAGGGCGATCCACGCCGCCACCTGGTCGAGCTCGTCGGGCGACAGCGACGTGAGGTCCCACTCGAGTCCCGCGTGGCCGAAAAGGGCTGTGGCAGCACGCATCTGGAAGTCGAGGGCACGGTGCGTGGTGTGCGAGACGGGTGGGCCGACGTGCCCACCGACCAGCTCGGGGGCGAGCACCTGGGTCGCCCAGCGCTGGATGTGCTGGCGCTCGATCGCGTCGTTGCAGTCCGAGGCCCAGACCCGGTCGGTGTGGGCGAGCACGCCGAGGTCGACGCGCGCGCCGCCGCTGGCGCACGACTCGATCTCGAGCCCGGGGTGCTTCTCGCGCAACGCGTCGAAGAGCCGGTAGGCCGCCAGGGTCTGCTCGTGCACGCGCGGCCCGTGGCCCGGCGTCGAACCGGCGGCGTGCAGGTCGCGGTTGTGGTCCCACTTGAGGTAGTCGAGCCGGTACTCGCCGACCACCGCGTCGAGCCGCTCCAGCAGGTAGGCCCAGGCGTCCGGGTTGGTCAGGTCGAGGACCTGCTGCTGGCGCCACACCGGCGGCAGCTCGTCGTCGTCCGGGCGCAGCAGCCAGCCGGGGTGCTCGCGCGCGAGGTCGGAGTCGGGGTTGACCATCTCCGGCTCGACCCACAGCCCCATCTGCAGGCCGAGGCCGCGCACGTGGTCGACCAGGGGGTGCAGTCCCTCGGGCCAGACGCTCTCGTCGACGTACCAGTCCCCCAGGCCCGCGTCGTCCTGCCGCCGACCCTTGAACCAGCCGTCGTCCAGCACGAAGCGCTCGACGCCGACGCGGGCGGCGACGTCGGCGAGCTCGGTCAGCCGCGCGAGGTCGTGGTCGAAGTAGACGGCCTCCCAGGTGTTCAGGACCACCGGACGGACGCTGCGCGGGTGGCTGGCGCGGGCGCGCTGCCAGTCGTGCCAGCGGTGCGCGACGCCGTCCAGGCCGTGGTCGGACCACGAGTACAGCGTCGTCGGCGTGCGGTACGTCTCGCCGCGGGCGAGCCGGATCTCCCCGGCCCGCAGCAGCTCGGCCGCCGCGAGCACGCCGCCGTGCGGTCCGGCACCCTCGGGCACGCGCTGGACGAGGTGCTCGGAGTCACCGCTCCACGCGAGGTGGGCGGCCCAGACCTCGCCGTGCCCGAAGCCGAACGACGGCGTGCCCGCGGCGAGCAGGAGAGGGCCCTCGTGGCCCGTGCGGCCGCGACGCGTCGGCCGCCACCAGGTGCCGTGCTGAAGGGCACGGCGCTGCGGTGCACCCTCACGGCACCATCGCCCCGTGGTGTCGAGCGTCTCGGACGCCTTGTGCGGCAACGGGAGCTGCGGGCGCAGGGCGCCCAGGTCGTAGAGCCCGTCGCCGGTGCTGGTGACGGTCGCGTCGAGCTCGACGACCCCGCTGGCCACCAGGCGCAACGAGACCTCGACGTCGAGCCCGGCCCGCGCGGCGGTCGCCCGCGCCACGACCGAGCCGCCGCCGTCCGGGTCGATGACGACGTCCGTGCCGGTGAGCTCCAGGCGCGGGTGCGCGGCCGTGCCGTCGCGGTGTCCGGCCACCCCGGGGGCGCCGCTCCACCCGTCCGTCTCGACCGGCAGCAGCGTGAACGACATCGGCGCGTCGAGGGCGCTGCGCGGCACCGCCGTCGTCGCCGACCGGACGACGTCCGCCGCCGTCGCGGGGTCGACGCGGCCGTCGGCGTCGGCGAGGTCGCCGAGGTCGGAGCCCCAGTGCAGCACCCGCGGCAGCCGAGGACCGCCGACGTCGAGCAGGACGCTGGTGCCGGCGGCTCGCAGCAGGACGAGGTCGGACGTCGGGTCGGGGGTCATCCCTTGTTCGCACCGAGGGTGAGGCCGGACACGAACTGCTTCTGCAGCACCACGAAGATGATGACCGTCGGGATCGCGGCCAGCACCGAGCCCGCCGAGAGCAGGTTGTAGTCGGTGAAGAACTGGCCACGCAGGTTCTGCAGCGAGGACGTGATCGGGAACTTGTCGCCCTGGCTCATGAACGCCACAGCCCAGAAGAAGTCGTTGTAGATCCAGGTGACCTCGAGCGTGGCAAGGGCCGCGAGCGGCGGCCGGCACAGCGGCATCACGATCTGCCAGTACTGGCGCAGCACACCGGCTCCGTCGACGAGCGCGGCCTCGGTGAGCTCGGCCGGCAACGTCTTCATGTAGTTGCTCAGCACGAAGGCGCAGAAGCCGGTCTGGAAGGCGATGTGGGTGAGGATCACCGCGTAGTAGCTGTTGTAGAGCGTGCCCGAGTCGCTGAACCAGAACGGGACCTCGATCGAGTTGTACAGCTTGTAGAGCGGCACCAGCAGCGCCTGCTGCGGCAGCAGGTTGGCGGCGGTGAACAGACCCAGCAGCACGATGTTGAACTTGAACGAGAAGCGCGCCACGACGAAGGCGACGGACGACGCCAGCAGCAGCGTGATGAGCACCGACGGCACGGTGATGATCAGCGAGTTGAGGAAGTGCTGGCTGAAGTCGCCCTGCTGCCACGCGTGCACGTAGTTCTTGAAGGTGAAGCCGCCGAACGACACGTAGCCGTGGCTCGACGTGTAGTTGTAGTCGCGGAACGAGTTGAACAGCGCCCAGGCGAGGGGGAAGACCCAGGTGATGGCCATGGCGGTGAGGAAGACGTAGAGCACCGTGCGGCGCGGGCGACCGGCACCCTGGGGCCGGTGCTCGGCCCGCGCCGGGGTGGCCCCGACGGCGGTGGTGGCGGTGCTCATCACTTGTCCTCTCGCATGACGGCGGGCAGGTAGAACACGATGAACACCAACGAGATCAGCAGCATGATCGTGGCCATGGCGGACCCGAAGCCGATGCGCTGGCCCTCGCCGACGATGTTGTTGAACACCAGGGCGCCGATCAGCTCGAGCCCGTTGCGGCCCTTGTTGATGACGTAGACCAGGTCGAACGCGCGCAGCGACTCGATGACGGTCACCACCACGACGATGATGTTGATCGGCTTCATCACCGGGAACACGACCTTGAAGAAGGTCTGCGTCGGCGACGCACCGTCCATCGAGGCGGCCTCGCGCAGCGAGGGGTCGACGCCCTTCAGGCCCGCCAGGTACAGCAGCATGATGTAGCCGGTGTGCTTCCAGCTGGCGGCCGCGATGACCGCCCACAGGTTGACGCTCGAGTCCCCGTACCAGTCGATCGCGTCGTTGCCCTTGAGCCCCAGCACCGCGTTGAGCAGGCCCTGGTCGCGGCTGTAGATCAGCTGCCAGATGAAGCCGACGAGCGCGAGCGAGAGCACGACCGGCAGGAAGAACGCGCTCTGGTAGAGCCGCGAGCCGCGCAGGTCGCGGTCGAGCAGCACCGCCATGAAGACGCCCAGCACCGTGGGGACCGCGAAGGTCACGACCAGCCAGATGATGTTGTGCTCGAGGGCCGGCACGAACGGCGGGTAGTTCGTCGTGACGTCGACGTAGTTCTTGAAGCCGACGCCCTTGGCGCTCGAGATCGGGCCGAAGCCGTCCCAGTTGGTGAACGACAGGGCGACCGTCGCGAACGCGGGCAGCCACACCAGCCCGATGACGATCGCGGCCGGGACGCCGGCCATGACCACCAGCCAGATGCGGTCGCGGGTGTTGAGCCTGCGCGTCCGCCGCGCCCGACCCGGGCTCGAGGCCTGGGTCGGGGCGGCGGGCGCGTCCTGCGCGGGTGCTGCCACGGCGATCAGCTGTCGCTGGCGAAGATCGACTTCTTCTGGTTCTCGATGCTGTTCACCAGGCCGTCGACGTCGTTCGGGTTCTTGATGAACGTCTGGATCGCCGGGATCATCACGTTGCTGGCGAAGTCCGGACGGGTGTCGCGGTCCATGAACTGCGAGATGTTCTTGGCGCTGCCCACGAACTCGACGGCCTTCTTCTGCAGCGCCGAGTACGCGCTGGTGTCGGCCTTGCTGCTCACCGCGATGACGGTGGGGTCCGCCTTCACCGAGACGCCCTCGGCCTCGGGCGTGCCCAGGTAGCTGAGGAAGGCCTTCGCGCCGGCCTCGTTCTTCGGGCGCTTGCTCATCATGTAGCCGTCGATGGGCGCCTCGATGGCGTCGCTGCCGATCGCCGAGTCCACCTCGGGGAAGGTGAAGAAGTCGAGGTCGTCGCGCTCGCCCTCCGGGAACTGCTGACCCACGAACATGCCCAGCAGGTAGGTGCCCGCCTTCTTCTGCTGCAGGGTCTGCGCGGCCTCCTGCCAGGTGCGGCCGAGGGAGGCGTCCTGGTGGTAGGGCAGCAGGCTGCGCCAGGTGTCGAACACCTTCTTGACCTCGGGGCCGTTCCAGGCCTTCTTGCCCGCCATCAGGTCGACGTGGAACTGGAAGCCGTTGATGCGCATGTTCAGCTGGTCGAAGGTGCCCATGGCCGGCCAGCCGTCCTTGTCGCCGAAGGCGATCGGGGTCAGGCCGTCCTTCTGCATCTGCTTCGACAGCGCGACGAGCTCGTCGAGCGTCTTCGGCACCTGGTAGCCCTTCGACTCGAAGACGCTCTTGCGGTAGAAGAGCGCCCACGGGTAGTTGGTGAAGGGCACGAAGTACTGCTTGCCGTCGTCGCCGGTCGAGGCGGTCTTGAGCGCGTCGCTGAAGCCGTCCAGGTTCTTCCACACGTCGCTGATGTCACCGGCCAGTCCCTTGGCGGCGAAGAAGCGCATGCGGAAGCCGGAGAACCAGGTGAACACGTCGTCCGGGCTGCCCTGGAGGTAGCTGTTGATCTGCTCCTGGAACGTGTTGTGGTCGACGGTGTTGATCTTCACGTCGAGCTTGGCGTTCTTGGCGTGGAACCCGTCGGCCACCTGCTGGATCGCGGCCTTCGGCACGGCGTCGGACTGGTTCGACCCGAAGGTGACCGTGCCGGTGGCCGCCTTGATGTCCTCGGAGCTGGTGCCGCCACCACCACCGCCGCACGCGGCGAGGGAGCCGGCCGCCGCGACGCCGAGCGCGCCGCGGAAGAGGGACCTGCGGCCGAACTGCGTGCCGGCCACCGATGGCGGGACCAGCGACGCGAGGTACTCGGCTTGTGACTGGTGGCGGGACATCGCGTCTCCTTCGACGTTTTCCCCAGCGCTCGGACGAGGCGCTGTGGCCGACACGCTCGACCATGACCGAACAATTTCGACCAGGTGATGCGCCATACCTTCATCCCGATGTCGCCTGCTGTCAAGGCTTCTCCGCACATCGGCGCGGTTTCGACACCTCAGCCAATTCTCACCTGTTGGTAATTGTTGACTTTGACCGGTCAGAGGGCCAGAGTCGTCGCCATGCGCAGCTGGCCGACGAGGTCCCTGGCCCTGGGGGGCGACTACAACCCCGAGCAGTGGCCGCGCGAGGTGTGGGACGACGACGTGCGGCTGATGGCCGAGGCCGGCGTCACCTTCGCGACGGTCGCCGTCTTCTCGTGGTCGCTCCTCGAACCCGAACCGGGACGCTTCGAGACCGGGTGGCTGGACGACGTCCTCGACCTGCTCCACCAGCACGACATCGCGGTCGACCTCGCCACGGCCACGGCATCACCGCCGCCCTGGATGCTGCAGCTCGACCCGACGCTGCTGCCCGAGCTCGCCGACGGCAGCCGGCTGTGGCCGGGCGGCCGGCAGGCCTACTGCCCGAGCTCGGCGACGTACCGCGAGCGCTCGCTGCAGCTGGTCGAGCACCTGGCCACGCGCTACCACGACCACCCGGCGGTGGCCCTGTGGCACGTGGGCAACGAGTACGCGTGCCACAACGTCCCGTGCTACTGCGACCGGTGCGCCGCCGGCTTCCGCCGCTGGCTGGAGCGCCGGTACGGCGATGTCGACGCGATGAACGACGCCTGGGGCACGAACTTCTGGAGCCAGCGGTACACGTCGTTCGACCAGGTGCTCCCGCCGCGTCAGGCCCCGACGGTGAGCAACCCGACGCAGATGCTCGACTACCGCCGCTTCACGAGCGACACGGTGCTCGAGCTGTTCACCGCCGAGCGGGACGTCCTGCACCGGCTCTCGCCCGGCGTGCCCGTGACGACGAACTTCATGACGCTCAACCACTTCCGGCACCTCGACTACTTCCAGTGGGGTCCGGAGCAGGACGTCGTCAGCACCGACCACTACGTCGTGGCCGCAGAGCCGGACGCCGAGGCCGAGCTGTCGTTCAGCGGCGACCTCACGCGCGGCATCGCGGGTGGCAAGCCGTGGCTGCTGATGGAGCACTCCACGAGCGCGGTGAACTGGCAGCCGGTCAACCACGCCAAGACGCCCGGCACCATGCTGCGCAACAGCCTCGCCCACGTCGCGCACGGCGCCGACGCCCTCGGCTTCTTCCAGTGGCGCGCGTCGAGGGCCGGGGCGGAGAAGTTCCACTCCGGGCTCGTCCCGCACGCCGGCACCGACACCCGCCTGTGGCGCGAGGTCGTGCAGCTCGGCGAGGTGTGCAGCCGGCTGGCCGAGGTCGTCGGCACCCAGGTCGAGGCCGACGTCGCCGTGCTGTGGGACTACCAGGCGGGCTGGGCGTGCGACCAGGACTCGCACCCGAGCTCAATGGTGCGCTACGGCGACACGGCCCACGCCGTCCACCGGGCGCTGCGCGAGCGCGGTATCACTGCCGACGTCGTGCACCCCGACGCCGACCTGCAGGGCTACCGGCTCGTCGTCGTCCCGACCCTGTACTCGTGCACCGACGCGCAGGCCGCGTCCGTGCGCGCGGCGGCCGAGGCGGGCGCCACCGTCCTCGTCACCTACTTCTCGGGCATCGTCGACCAGCACGACCACATCCGCCTCGGTGGCTACCCGGGCGCGTTCGCCGACCTGCTCGGCGTGCGCGTCGAGGAGTTCGCACCGCTGGACGCCGGACAGACCGTCACGCTGGACGACGGCTCCACCGGCTCGCTGTGGACCGAGCACCTGCACCTCGACGGCGCCAAGGCCGTGGCGTCGTTCGCCGACGGCCCGGTGCCCGGCGTCCCGGCGATCACCCGGCACGAGATCGGCCACGGCGTCGCCTGGTACCTGGCCACCTCGCTGGACGACGACGGGCTGCGGTCGCTGGTCGGCTCCCTCGTCGAGGAGGCCGGCGTCAGCGCGGCGGCGGAGGCACCGCGAGGCGTCGAGCTGGTGCGGCGCAGCGGATCTGGCCGGTCGTACCTGTTCACGCTGAACCACTCCGGCGCCGAGGCGACGGTCGCGACGTCGGGGCACGACCTCGTGACCGACCAGCCCGTCGGCGGCTCGCTCGTCCTCGCCCCCGGAGCCGTCGCCGTGGTGCGGGAGGGCTGATGCTCGCCCGGCAGCGCCAGGAGCGCATCCTCACCGAGGTCCGCCGGCACGGCGGTGCGCGCGTCTCCGACCTGGTCGACCTGCTGGGCGTCAGCGACATGACCGTGCGCCGCGACATCGAGACCCTGGCCCGCCAGGAGCTGGTGCTCCGCGTGCACGGGGGCGCGACCGCGGTCGAGGAACGCAGCAGCGACGAGCCAGGGTTCGCCGCGAAGTCGGGTCTGGCGCTCGCCGAGAAGTCCGCGATCGCCTCTGCTGCAGCGCGTCTGGTGCAGCCGGGGGCCTCGATCGCGCTGTCGGCGGGCACGACGACGTACGCGGTCGCGCGCGAGCTCGTCGACGTCGAGGACCTCACCGTGGTGACGAACTCGCCGCCGGTGGCCGACCTGCTGCACGAGCGCCCGGCGCGCGGGCGCACCGTCGTCCTCACCGGTGGCACCCGCACGCCGTCCAACGCGCTGGTGGGTCCGGTCGCCGTGCGCGCGCTGCAGGACCTGCACGTCGACACGCTGCTGCTCGGCGTCCACGGCCTGGACGAGCGCGCAGGCGTCACGACCCCCAACCTGGCCGAGGCCGAGACGAACCAGGCGCTGGTCGGCAGCGCGCGCCGCGTGGTCGTGGTCGCCGACCACTCCAAGTGGAACGTGGTCGGACTGGCCGGCATCGCCGCGCTCGACCGGGTCGACGTCCTGGTCACCGACTCGGGCTTGAACCGCAAGGCCCGCCGCACGCTCGAGAACCTGGTCGGCGAGCTGGTCGTGGCGGAGGTCGACGGATGAGCAGCACGGTGACGGTGCGGCGCACCACCGGCCACCTCCATGACGGCCGCGAGATCATCTACTACGACGACACCCCGCCCTACGTCGACGGCTCGGCCACCCGCGAGCTGCACGACTCGCGGCCGCCTGCGGCGCCCGAGCACGCCGGCCAGATGCGGTTCGACCCGCTGAGCGGCTCGTGGGTCGCGATCGCCGCGCACCGCATGGACCGCGCGTTCATGCCACCGGCCGACGAGTGCCCGCTCTGCCCCACCGGTCGCGGCACGGTGCCGTCCGAGATCCCCGCCGACGACTACGACGTGGTCGTCTTCGAGAACAAGTCGCCGAGCTTCTCGCCGCGGGTGGACGGCACGCCGGGCCAGGTGACGCTGCTCGACGGCGAGCCGCTGTGGCCGACGATGCCGGCCTTCGGTCGTTGCGAGGTGCTCTGCTTCACGAGCGACCACAGCTCGACGTTCGCGGACCTGACCGAGGCCCGTGCCCGCACCGTGGTCGAGACCTGGGTCGACCGCACCCGCGAGCTCGGCGAGGTGCCCGGGGTCGAGCAGGTCTTCTGCTTCGAGAACCGCGGCCGCGAGATCGGCGTGACGCTCACCCACCCGCACGGCCAGATCTACGCCTACCCGTGGGTGACGCCGCGCACCGAGCGCATCCTCACCCTCGCTCGTGAGCACCGGGCCCGCACCGGCGGCAACCTGCTGCGCGACGTCCTGGACGCCGAGCGGCGGGCTGGCGAGCGCGTCGTGGTCGTCGGCGAGCACTGGACGGCGTACGTGCCGGCCGCCGCGCGCTGGCCGGTCGAGGTGCACCTGGCCCCGCACCGCGACGTCCCCGACCTGCCGGCACTGGACGGCGACGAGCGCGACGAGCTGGCGCGGGTCTACCTCGACCTGCTGCGCCGGCTCGACCGGTTCCACACGGGTGCGGACGGCGAGCCGGTGCGGCTGCCGTACATCGCCGGGTGGCACCAGGCGCCGGTGCACGAGGGGCGCGACCTGGCCCGGCTGCACCTGCAGATCACCTCGGTGCTGCGCGCGCCCGGCAAGCTGAAGTACCTGGCCGGGTCCGAGTCCGGCATGGGGGCGTGGGTGAACGACGCCACGCCCGAGCAGATCGCGGCGCGGCTGCGGGAGGTCGCGTGAGCGACGGCCCGCGGTGGTACCCGGTGCACGACGAGCAGCAGCGGGCCACCGAGGTCGCCGACGCCTTCGAACGCCGGACGGGCCGGGCGCCCGCCGGGGTGTGGGCGTCCCCCGGACGCGTGAACCTGATCGGCGAGCACACGGATTACAACGGTGGTCTCTGCCTGCCGATCGCGTTGCCGCAGAGCACCTTCGTGGCAGCGACCGCGCTCGACGGCCGCGTGGTCGCGACCAGTGCTCAGCGTGCTGACGAACCGGTCGACATCGCGCTGGACGACGTCGGGCCGGGCCAGCCGGACGGGTGGGGCGGCTACGTCGCGGGCGCCGTGGCGATGTTGCGAGTCGCTGCGGCACAGCCGGTCTCAGGCCTGGAGGCGCTCGTCGACAGCGACGTCCCGGTGGGTAGCGGGCTGTCGTCGTCCGCGGCGCTGTCGTGCTCGACGGTGCTCGCGGCCGACGAGCTGAGCGGTACTGGGTGGGCGGCGGACGACGCCGGCCGGTCGCGTCTCGTCGACGTGTGCGTCCGGGCGGAGAACGAGGTGGCGCAGGCCGCCACCGGTGGCATGGACCAGGCGGCGTCGCTGCGCGCACGGGCCGGGCACGCACTGCTGCTCGACTGCCGGTCGGGCGAGGTCGAGCACGTGCCGCTCGACGTCGAGGCGGCCGGGCTGGCGCTCGTCGTCGTCGACACGCGCGCCGAGCACGAGCACTCGGGCGGCGAGTACGCCCTGCGCCGAGCGGGTTGCGAGGCAGCCGCTCGAGCCCTCGGCGTCGCGACCCTGCGCGAGGTCGCCGACCAGCCGCTCGACGAGACGCTCGCCCGGCTCGACGACCCGGCGCTGCACCCGCTGGTGCGGCACGTCGTGAGCGAGATCGGGCGCGTGCACGAGCTGGTGTCGTTGCTGCGCAACGGATCCGTGGCGTCGGCCGGCCCACTGCTGGACGCCTCGCACGCGTCGTTGCGCGACGACTACCGGGTGTCGGCGCGCGAGCTCGACCTCGCCGTCGAGACCGCCCGAGCGGCGGGTGCCCTGGGCGCGCGGATGACGGGCGGCGGCTTCGGCGGGTCGGCAGTGGCGCTGGTGCCGGCCGACCAGGTCGACGAGGTCGCAGCCGGGGTGCACGACGCGTTCGCGCGGGAAAGGTTGCGGTCCCCCGCGTTCCTGCTCGCCAGCCCGTCGACGTCCGGGCACCGGGTGCGCTGACGCGCAGGTCAGCGCGCGAGCAGCACCACGACGAGCGCGACGACGGCGGGGACGGTCTGCACGACGAGGATCCGGCGGCTGACGGTGGCCGCGCCGTACAGCCCGGCGACCGCGACGCAGGCGAGGAAGAACGTCTCGACCTGCCAGCTCAACGGGTCGTTCGCCAGCAAGCCCCAGACCAGGCCGGCGACGAGGAAACCGTTGTAGAGCCCCTGGTTCGCGGCGAGCGTGGCCGTCTCCTCGGCGAACTCCTTCGTGGTGCCGAAGGCCGCGCGGCCCCGCGGCGTGCGCCACAGGAACATCTCGAGGACGACGATGTAGACGTGGATCAGCGCGACGAGCGCGACGAGGACCTGCCCGAGGGTGTGCACGCGCCGATCGTAGAGCGCGCGATCACCGGGCGGCGTCGTCCTCGCCGGTGGAACCGTCGACCAGCTCGCGCGCGACGTCCAGGTGCCCGGCGTGGCGGGCGTACTCCTGCAGCACGTGGAACAGGATCGCCTGCAGCGTGGCGGGCGGGCGGCCCTCGAAGCGCGGGCCGTCCGGCGCCACGTCGGTGAGCTCGGCCGCCTCGACGATCTCGCGCGTCCGGCGGCCGCCGGCCCGCAGCCGCTCGACCAGCGACTCGAGCGTCTCGGACGGCGCCACGTACCAGCGGTCGTCAAAGGCGTCGCCGAACGGCTCGTCCACCGCCTCGCCCAGGAATCCCCAGACGAACCACCGCCGCTCCATGAAGACCAGGTGCTTGACCAGCTCGACGGGCGACCACCCGGAGGGCAGCCGGCTCGCGCGCAGGTCGTCGTCCGAGAGGCCGGACACCTTGTCGACGACCACCTCGCGGTAGAAGTCGAGGTAGCGCAAGAACGTCGCACGCACGTCGGTCGTCGGTCCCGGGTCGGGCAGCAACGGGCTCATCCCCCGACCCTAGCCACGACGACGCCTCGCCCCAGCAGTCGGTCGGTAGCCTCGAGGCCTTCCCGCACCCGACGTCCGACCGGAGGAACCACCCGTGACCGACCGGCCCGAGATCGTCTGCATCTGCGGCTCGACGCGGTTCGTCGACGAGATGGCCGAGGCGAACCGAGACCTGACCTTCGCCGGCGCGATCGTGGTGGCGCCCGGCGTGTTCGGGCACTCCCGGGACGCCGCCACGACGATCACCGCCGAGCAGAAGGTCGCGCTCGACGCGCTGCACCTGAGCAAGATCGACCTCGCCGACCGGGTGCTCGTCGTCAACCCGGGCGGGTACGTCGGTGAATCCACCAGCCGCGAGATCGAGCATGCCCGCGTCACCGGCAAGCCGGTCTCCTTCACCCATCCCGCCTGAAGCAGGCACCAGCGCTCGGGCGAGTGCCCTGCGTCCGCGTCAGAGGTCGTAGTCGACGGTGACGGCGGCGTGGTCGCTCCACCGCTCCGCGTACGAACCAGCCCGCCCGATCTCGACCTTCACCGCCCGAGCCGCGAGCTCGGACGTCGCCAGCTGGTAGTCGATCCGCCAGCCGCTGTCGTTGTCGAACGCCTGACCGCGCCACGACCACCACGTGTACGGCCCGGGCCCTTCGCCGGCCAGCGCACGTGTCACGTCGACGTACCCGCCGCGCCTCGACGTCCACCGGTCGAGGTACGCGCGCTCCTCGGGCAGGAACCCGGCCTTGCGCAGGTTGCCGCGCCAGTTGCGCAGGTCCGCCTCGCGGTGGGCGATGTTGAGGTCGCCCATGACGACGGCATGAGAGGCGTTGCGGCGCAAGGCCCCCAGCCGACGTCCCATGGCGTCGAGGAAGCGCTGCTTGTACGCCTGCCGCGGCGTGCCGGCCCCGCCGGTCGGCACGTAGACCGACGCGACGGTCAGCAGCCCGCCGTCGGACGTCGGCAGGTCGGCCTCGACCCAGCGCCCGCAGGCGTCGAACTCGCGCCGCCCCACCACCGCGCGCGCGGCGAGCGGCTCGGCGCGGCTCAGCACCGCGACGCCGCAGCGACCGGGCGACGAGCAGGCCGCGTGCGCGACGTGCCAGCCCGCGAACGGACCGTCGGCGAGGAGCGCGCGGAGCGTGCCGTCGTCCGCCCGCACCTCCTGCAGGCACAGGACGTCGGGCTCCTGGGCGGCCAACCACGTCAGGCCCCCGCGGCGGGCGGCGGCCCGCACCCCGTTGACGTTGGCGGACACGACGCGCAGCACGCGTCCATCCTGCCGTGCCGGCTGACCGAGGCGTCAGCCGGCCGTCACGGGGTCACGGACGGATGAAGTCCGCGACCGTGGTGCAGTAGCGCGACGAGCACGTCGTGGCGACGCCGATCTGGGTCACGCGCGAGTCCAGGATGTTCGCCCGGTGGCCGGACGAGTTCATCCAGAGCTGGACGATCGCGGTGGACGACGTGTGCGTGCCGGCGCGGACGATGTTCTCCGACGCGCGGGTCGCACCGCAGCCGTTCATGATCGGGCCGAGCGACTGGTGGTAGATCGAGCTCGAGTACCGCAGCTTGCTGGCCAGCGACTCGGCGTACCGGTCGGGGCAGTAGCGGTAGCTCAGCGGACGCAGGTGGTGCAGCGCGCGCTGGTAGTTGATCGATCGGACCACGTTGGACTCGTAGGTGCCGGTGTACGCCGAGGACATGGCCTGGGCGGGGCTGGCAGCGGCGACGCCGACCACGCCGGCAGCGCCGACGGTGAGGGCCACGAGGCCGCGCGAAATCACGTTGTGTAGTGCAGGCATGGACATAGGGTAAACGGGTGACACCCGAATTGACTAGTCCTGACTTCGCACAGCGTGAGACCACCACTACGCACAGCAGCGGCGCGGTACCCCTGAGGGGTACCGCGCCGCGGCGTTGACCTGCGAGAACGCGCTCAGCCCTGGGCGGCCTGCAGGTTCTCGTCGAGGGCTGCGAGGAACTCCTCGGTGGTCAGGAACGGCTGGTCCTTGCTGACCAGCAGGGCCAGGTCCTTGGTCATCTTGCCGCTCTCGACGGTCTCGACGCAGACCCGCTCGAGCGTCTCGGCGAAGGCCGTCACCTCGGGCGTCCCGTCGAGCTTGCCGCGGTGCTTCAGGCCACCGGTCCACGCGAAGATCGAGGCGATCGGGTTGGTGGACGTCGGCTTGCCGGCCTGGTGCTGGCGGTAGTGCCGGGTCACCGTGCCGTGCGCCGCCTCGGCCTCGACGGTCTTGCCGTCCGGCGTCATGAGCACCGACGTCATCAGGCCCAGCGAGCCGAAGCCCTGCGCGACGGTGTCGGACTGGACGTCGCCGTCGTAGTTCTTGCAGGCCCAGACGTAGCCGCCCTCCCACTTCATCGCCGCGGCGACCATGTCGTCGATCAGGCGGTGCTCGTAGGTCAGGCCGGCCTCGTCGAAGTCGGCCTTGAACTCCTCGGTGTAGATGCGCTCGAAGGTGTCCTTGAACTGGCCGTCGTACGCCTTGAGGATCGTGTTCTTGGTCGACATGTAGACCGGGTAGCCGCGCTGCAGGCCGTAGCTGAGCGACGCGCGCGCGAAGTCCTCGATCGACTTGTTGAAGTTGTACATGCCCATGGCCACGCCGCCGTCGGCACCGAAGTTCGCGACGGTCTGCTGGATCGGCTCGGAGCCGTCCTCGGGCGTGAAGGTGATGGTCAGCTGACCCGCGCCGGGCACCTTGAAGTTGGTGGCCTTGTACTGGTCGCCGTGGGCGTGGCGGCCGATGATGATCGGCTTGGTCCAGCCCGGCACCAGCCGCGGGATGTTGCTGATGATGATCGGCTCGCGGAAGACGACGCCGCCGAGGATGTTGCGGATCGTGCCGTTCGGCGAGACCCACATCTTCTTCAGGCCGAACTCCTCGACCCGCGCCTCGTCCGGCGTGATGGTGGCGCACTTGACGCCGACGCCGTGCTCCTTGATGGCGTTCGCGGCGTCGACGGTGATCTGGTCGTCGGTGGCGTCGCGGCTCTCGATGCCGAGGTCGTAGTACTTCAGGTCGACGTCGAGGTAGGGGTGGATCAGGCGGTCCTTGATGAACTGCCAGATGATCCGGGTCATCTCGTCGCCGTCGAGCTCGACGACGGGCTGGGCGACCTTGATCTTCGCCATGGGGGTGCCTCCGCTGGTGTGATCGTTTGACGTCAAGATATCGGCTGCCGGGTCGGGGCACCAGCGCGGGTCCTGCGCGTCGGTGCGTGCGCCCAAGATCATCCGCGGTCTACCGTGGCAGGGCAGCGGCCGGGCCCGCGGCCGTCCTCTGGGGTGGAGGTCACGTCATGGCAGTCCCTGGTCCCACGATGCGCGCACGGCTCGGCGCCGAGGCGCTCGGCACCTTCTGGCTGGTCCTGGGCGGGTGCGGCACCGCCGTCCTCGCCGCCGGTTTCCCGGACGTCGGCGTCGGCCTGCTCGGCGTCGCCCTGGCCTTCGGCCTCACCGTGCTGACCATGGCGTACGCGGTCGGCCACGTCAGCGGCGGCCACTTCAACCCGGCCGTCACCGTCGGGCTGGCCGTGGCCCGGCGGTTCGCCTGGCGCGACGTCCTGCCGTACGTCGTGACCCAGGTCGTCGCCGCGACGCTGGCCGGCGCGGTGCTGCTCGTCGTCGCCAGCGGCCAGGACGGGTTCGACCGCAAGGCGTCCGGCTTCGCGGCCAACGGCTTCGGCGACCACAGCCCCGGCGGGTACTCGCTGCTCGCCGCGCTGGTCACCGAGGTGGTGCTGACCGCCTTCTTCCTCTACGTCATCCTCGGCACCACCGACACCCGCGCCCCCAAGGGGTTCGCGCCCATCGGCATCGGGCTGGCGCTCACGCTGATCCACCTGATCTCGATCCCGGTGACCAACACGTCGGTCAACCCCGCGCGCTCCACCGGTGTCGCGTGGTTCGGCGACTCGTGGGCGCTCGGGCAGCTCTGGCTGTTCTGGCTGGCGCCGCTGGTGGGCGCCGCGATCGCGGGGACCACCTACGCCGCCATCACCGGCAGCACGCGCGACGTCGTCCCGCTGCAGGAGGCCACCGAGGCCTGAGCGGCCCACCCTGGGGAGGCAAGCCCGCCGAACCCCTTGCTAGCGTCGGCGCCGACCTCGAGGTCGAGAAGCAGCCGCCGTCGCGAAGGAGCACGCCGTGAGCACCACCCCCGTCAAGGTCGCCGTCACCGGAGCCGCCGGGCAGATCGGCTACAGCCTGCTCTTCCGCATCGCCAGCGGCTCGCTGCTCGGCCCGGACACCCCGGTCGAACTGCGACTGCTCGAGATCACGCCCGCCCTCGGTGCGCTCGAGGGCGTCGTCATGGAGCTCGACGACTGCGCCTTCCCGCTGCTCAGCAAGGTCGAGATCGGCGACGACCCGAACACCGTGTTCGACGGCGTGAACCTCGCCCTGCTGGTCGGCGCCCGCCCGCGCACCAAGGGCATGGAGCGCGGCGACCTGCTGGAGGCCAACGGCGCGATCTTCACCGGCCAGGGCAAGGCGCTCAACGACGTCGCGGCCGACGACCTCAAGGTCGTCGTCACCGGCAACCCGGCCAACACCAACGCGCTCATCGCCATGCACAACGCGCCGGACGTGCCGAACCAGCGCTTCACCGCGCTGACGCGCCTCGACCACAACCGCGCGATCGCCCAGCTGGCCGCCAAGACCGGCGCCGCCGTCTCCGAGATCCGCAAGATGACGATCTGGGGCAACCACTCCGCCACGCAGTACCCCGACCTGTTCCACGCCGAGGTGCGCGGCGAGAACGCGGCCGCCGCCGTCGACGACCAGGCGTGGCTCGAGAACGACTTCATCCCGACCGTGCAGAAGCGCGGCGCCGCGATCATCGAGGCGCGCGGCTCGTCGTCCGCGGCCAGCGCCGCCAACGCGACGGTCGACCACGCGCGCGACTGGTTCGCCGGCACCGCCGAGGGCGACTGGACGTCGATGGCCGTGCCGAGCGACGGCAGCTACGGCGTGCCCGAGGGCCTAATCTCCTCGTTCCCCGTGACCATCTCGGGCGGCGAGTACTCGATCGTGCAGGGCCTCGAGATCGACGACTTCTCGCGCGGGCGCATCGACGCGAGCGCCGCCGAGCTGGCCGAGGAGCGCGACGCCGTGAAGGGCCTCGGCCTGATCGGCTAGACCGACAGCTTGATCGTGGCCGCGAGGGTGGCCGCCGCCACGGCGGCGGCCGCCAGCAGCACGACGTCCACCAGCCGCGACCGGACGGCGATCGCGCCCACCGCGCGACTGGGCAGCAGCAGGCGCAGCACCGCGACGGCGCCGAGCGTCGCCGCGAGCACGTAGCCGGCGGCCCGCAGCTCGTCGAGCGTCACGGCCACCACGGCGGCGGCGACGCCCAGCGGCAGCACCAGCCACGGCCCCAGCAGCCGCGGCGTCTTCACGACGCGCGCTCGGCGGCCTGCACGACGTTGCTCAGCAGCATGGCCCGCGTCATCGGGCCGACGCCGCCGGGGTTGGGGCTGACCCACCCGGCGACCTCGGCGACGTCCGCCGCGACGTCGCCGGCCACGCGGGACTTCCCGTCGTCGCCGACGCGCCGGCTCACGCCGACGTCCAGGACGGCGGCACCGGGCTTGACCATGTCGGCCGTCACGAGGTCGGGGACGCCGGCTGCCGCGACGACGACGTCGGCCCGGCGGACGGCGGCGGCGAGGTCGCGGGTCCCGGTGTGGCACAGGGTCACCGTGGAGTTCTCGCTGCGGCGGGTGAGCATCAGCCCGAGGGGACGCCCGACGGTGATGCCCCGCCCGATGATGCACACCTCAGCACCGGCGAGCTCGACGTCGTACCGGCGCAGCAGCTCGATGATGCCCGCCGGCGTGCACGGCACCGGGGCGGGCTTGCCGAGCGTCAGCCAGCCGAGGTTGACGGGGTGCAGGCCGTCGACGTCCTTGTCGGGGTCGACGCGCGCGAGGATCGCGAACTCGTCGAGGCCGGTGGGCTGCTGCACCAGGAACGCGGTGCAGGCGGGGTCGGCGTTGAGCTCGTCGACCACGGCCTCGACCTCGGCCTGCGAGGTGCCGGCGGCCAGCTCGCGCTGGATGCTGGAGATGCCGATCTCGGCGCAGTCCCGGTGCTTGGCGTTGACGTACCAACGGCTGCCGGGGTCGTCGCCGACGAGCACCGTGCCGAGCCCGGGGACGACGCCGCGCTCGCGCAGGGCCGCGACCCGCACCGCCAGCTCGCTCTTGATCTGCGCCAGGGTGGCCTTGCCGTCGAGGACGCGTGCGGGCATGCGTGCATCCTTCCACGGCCCGATCACCTCAAGTCCGAGGCCCGCGGTGTCGAGGGGGGGGTGGTGGAGGAGTGCGCGCCCGCGGACGTCCCCGCGGCCGCCGCGCCGCCGGACGACGCACCGTGCTGGTCGGGCGACTGGCACCGCGTGCCGGGCCTGACCGACGTCTGGGCGCAGGCGGCCCTCGCGCGCACGGTCGCCACGCTCCCCCGCCTGCACCCGTGGCGGCTCGGCGACAGCAAGGGGTCCGCACGCCAGCTGCAGTGGGTCGCTCAGGACGCCTCGTCGTCCGCGCTCGGCGTGCTGGCCGTGACGGCGCGCGACCCCGAGCTCGACGCCGCGGACGTCGACGGCCACCCGGCCGTCGTCCTGACCGCGTGGGCGCTCGACCGCGTCGGGCGGGCCGTCGCCGGCGAGGCGCCGCAGTGGGCCGGGGCCGTCGTACGGCTGCCCGGCACGTGGCTGCCCGGCGTGGCGCTGCTGCCGCGCGCGCTGCGCGACCTCGACGACCCGGCGACGACGTGGCCGACCGAGTCGCTGGACTTCTCCGGGCGCTGGTCGGTGCACGCGAGCGCCGTGCGGGTGGCCGCCGACCTGCTGACGCCCGCCGTCATCGCGGCCGCCCTCGACCACGTGCCGCCGCTCAGCGCCGTGACCGTCGCCGGGGACGCGCTGCACGTCTGGTGGCCCTACCGCGGCGACGCGCTGCGCCAGGTCGGTCGGGTGGCGCGGGCCGGGCGGGCGGCACGGCGGTTGGCCGACGCCTTCCCGCACTTCGTGCTCGCCGACCACCCGGACCGCAGCGACGAGGTCGAGCGCGGCCTCGACGAGCGCCGCGAGGCCGCCGTGGCGTACCGGGCCTCCCGACGTCCGGGACGCTCGGTCGACCCGGTGCTGCAGCGGATCTACGACCAGGCGCGCGGCACCCAGGCCTGACCCGACGCCTGCCGACGCCCGCCGAGGTCAGCCGGGTCAGTGGGCGAAGTGGCGCGTTCCCGTGAGGTAGAGGGTGACGCCGGCGGCGCGGGCCGCGTCGACGACCTCGGCGTCGCGGATCGAGCCACCCGGCTGGACGACGGCCCGCACCCCCGCGTCGAGCAGCACCTGCAGCCCGTCGGCGAAGGGGAAGAAGGCGTCGGACGCCGCGACCGAGCCGGCCGCCCGCTCCGCCCCGGCGCGCGAGACGGCGAGCCGGCAGGAGTCGACCCGGTTGACCTGCCCCATGCCGACGCCCACGCTGGCGCCGTCCTTGGCCAGCAGGATCGCGTTCGAGCGCACCGCACGCACCGCCGTCCAGGCGAAGGCGAGGTCGGCCAGCAGCGCGTCGCCAGCGGGCTCGCCGCACGCGAGGGTCCAGGACGTCGGGTCGTCGCCCCCGGTGGTGGTGCCGTGGTCGTCGGTGACGACGGCGTCGACCCGGTCGCCGGTCTGCACGAGCAGCCCGCCGCTCACCTGGCGCAGCTCGACCGAGTCGCGGCCGTAGCCGTCGGGCAGCTCGAGCAGGCGCACGGCCTTCTTGCGGGTCAGCACCTCGTAGGCGTCGGCCTCGAACGCCGGCGCCACCACGACCTCGGTGAAGACGTCGGCCAGCTGCTCGGCCATGGCCAGCGTCACCGGGCGGTTGGCGGCCACGACGCCGCCGTACGCCGACACCGGGTCGCACGCGTGCGCCTTGCGGTGCGCCTCGGCCACGTCGGCGCCGATTGCGATGCCGCAGGGGTTGGCGTGCTTGATGATCGCGACGGCCGGCTGGTCGAGGTCGAACGCGGCGCGCAGGGCGGCGTCGGCGTCGACGTAGTTGTTGTACGACATCTCCTTGCCGTGCAACGGGGTCGCCTGCGCGATGCCCGGCGCGGCATCCGGGTCGACGTACAGCGCGGCCTGCTGGTGCGGGTTCTCGCCGTACCGCAGCGTCGCCGCCCGCTCGAGCGCGAGGCCCGCGTACGCCGGCCACCAGCTCGGGTCGTCGTCCAGCTCCTGGGCGCACCACTCGGCCACGGCCTTGTCGTACGACGCGGTGTGCGCAAAGGCGCGCGCAGCCAGCCGGCGACGGGCGGCGAGGTCGAAACCGCCGCCCTGCAACGCGTCCAGCACCTTCGGGTAGTCCGACGGGTCGGTGACGATCGCGACGCTCGCGTGGTTCTTGGCGGCGGCGCGCACCATCGACGGACCGCCGATGTCGATCTGCTCGACGACGTCCTCGAGCCCCGCGCCCGAGGCGACGGTCTCGCGGAACGGGTACAGGTTGCCCACGACCAGGTCGAACGGCTCGACGCCGAGCTCGGACAGCTGGCGCACGTGGTCGTCGTTGCGGCGGTCGGCCAGGATCCCGGCGTGCACCTTGGGGTGCAACGTCTTCACCCGTCCGTCGAGGCACTCGGGGAAGCCGGTGAGCTCCTCGACCTGGGTCACCGGCACGCCCGCGGCGGCGATGCGTCCGGCGGTCGAGCCGGTCGACACGATGGCGACGCCGGCGGCGTGCAGGCCGGTGGCGAGGTCCTCCAGCCCGGTCTTGTCGTAGACCGAGACGAGTGCCCGGCGGATCGGACGTCGTCCGGCGTCGTCGGTGGCCGACGAGGTCTGCGCGGTCTCGCTCACGGGATGGTGACCCTTCTGTCGTGGACGGTCCAGCCCTCGCGCGCCATGCGCCCGACGGCGTCGACGAGCATGGCGCGCTCGACGACCTTGATGCGTTCGTGCAGGGTCTCGACGTCGTCGTCGTCGCGGACGTCGACGGCGCGCTGCGCGACGATCGCCCCGGTGTCGACGCCCTCGTCGACGACGAACAGCGTCGCGCCGGTGACCTTCACGCCGTGGGCGAGCGCGTCGGCCGCGCCGTGCATGCCCGGGAACGACGGCAGCAGCGCCGGGTGCGTGTTGACGTACCGGCCGCCGAAGCGCTCGAGGAACGCCGGGCCCGCCAGCTTCATGAAGCCGGCCGAGACGACGAGGTCGGGCTCGTGGGCGGCGACGAGGTCGGCCAGCTCGCGGTCCCAGCTGTCGCGGTCTACGGCGTCCGCGACCCGGCGCACGAAGGTCGGCAGCCCAGCCCGCTCGGCGCGGGCCAGCCCCTCGATCCCCGGCCGGTCGGCGCCCACGGCCACCACCTGCGCGCCGTACGCGGGGTCGGCGCACGCGTCGAGCAGCGCCTGCAGGTTGGTGCCGGCGCCCGAGACGAGCACGACCAGGCGCGCGGGCGGGCGCGGATCGGCGCCGACGGACGTCACGGACGACGAGCGTAACGGCGCGGGTCAGGCCGACCGACGGCGGTACGCGGCCCAGCCGGCGACCGCGGCACCGGCGGCCAGCTCGCCGGCCAGCGCGAGCGCCACCCGCCAGGGCGAGGGACCGACGGCCGCGAGCGATCCCGGCCCCGCCGCGCCTCCGCTCAGCGCCACCAGAGCGGTCAGCACGAGCACCGTCGTCACGACGGCGGTGAGGGCGTCGGCCACCGCGTCGAGCGGGCCGTCGTGCTCGCGGCCGGACCGGGTGACGGCGCGGTAGCCGACCACCATCCCGACCAGCACCGGCACGACGACGACCGCGACGAACGGCGTGGGCAGCGCACCCGGCGGCGGCACCGCGCCCAGCACCGGCACCAGCGGCAGCAGCCCGAGGTCGGACCCGCCCGGCGTCACGAGGGTGCCGGTGCCCAGCGCGAAGCCCGGACCGGCCACGAAGCCCAGCGCCCACAGCGCGAGGTTCGGCAGCAGCGCGAGCTGCCCCAGCGACAGCACGGCGCCGCCGACCACGCCGGGGTCGAGGGCCCGGTGCAGCGCGAGCACGCGGTCGAGGTGCACGACGAGGGCGGCGAGCAGCAGCAGCGCACCCGCGGCCACCAGGGCCGCGGCCCCGATGCCTGCGGCGGGCGTGGTGCGGCGCACGCGCTCGCGCAGG
>NZ_BAAGXY010000037.1:0-25405 GCF_054779595.1 Angustibacter peucedani | reverse complement strand
CGGCGGCGGGCCCCGCGACCGCGCCGCAGCGGGCTCGGCTGGTCGTCGGCGGCGGCGGGCTGGTGGTCGTCCGCGCCGTGGTGGCCGGTGAGCCGGTCGACCAGCTCGCGCAACCGGCGCGGGACGGCGTGCACGGGCGTCGCCGTGATCACGAGCAGGCCGAAGACGCCGAGCAGGCCGAGCAGCAGGCCGGCGCCCCAGGCGGTGATCGCGGCGTCGAGCGGGCTGGCGGCCAGGAAGCCGACCATGCCGCCGGCGTCGCGCAGCCGCGACCACCCGTCGCTGACGTCCGGCACGCCGCGCGAGACGTGCACCAGGCCGCAGGTGGCGACGGCGAGCGTGGTCAGGCCGATCGAGACCCGGCTGTTGGTGTGCGTGGCCTCGGGGTGGCGCAGCATCCGGACGCCGAGCGCCAGCAGGACGACGGGGAGCACCAGCGCGACACGGCCGAAGGTGCCGGCGGCCACGGCGTGGACGACGTCACCGGCCGGTCCGTCCAGGGCCCACCACTCGCGGGCGGCGACCACCACGGCGAGCGCGATCAGCGTGAAGCCGATGCCGTCGCGGCGGTGCGCCGGGTCGAGGTCGCGCGCGCTGGAGCCGATCCGGCGCGCGGTGCCGCCGGCCAGGTGGGCGGTGCCCATCCACAGACCGCGCAGCGCGCGCAGGGGCAGCGACAGGCCGGACTGCTTCGCCGCGGGCTTGCGGCCGGCCGGACGCGTGCTGCCGCGCGAGCCGCCGCCGGTGGAGCGCGATCCGCTCGACCTGGTGCTGCTCGACCGGCGTACGGGGGAAGACGTACGGGTCGCCATGATCAGACGGTACCCCGCCTGCCCCAGTTTTCCCGTGCGCCACACGCACCACACGCCCTGGCCGCCCACCCCCACCCGCCGGCTTTCCCTCACCGATGCCGGTTTCCCCCACCGATGCCGCCGAGAGCCTGCGCCGAGCGGCACGGGTGAGGGAAACCGGCTCCGGCGAGGGAAGGAGCTAGGCGGCGTCGGGCTCGGCGGCGGCGCAGACCCGGTTGCGGCCCTCGTGCTTGGCCCGGTAGAGCGCCGCGTCGGCCGCCGCGACCAGCGCCGACGGCAGCGCGGTGCCCGGCCCCAGGCCGGCGACGCCGAAGGACGCCGTCACGCACGGCTCCCCCGGGACGTCGAAGACGGTCTCGATCCGCTCGCGCAGCCGGTCGGCGACGAGCAGCGCCGCGCCGGCGTCGCTCTCGCGCAAGATGATGGCCAGCTCCTCGCCGCCGTAGCGGTAGGCGGTGTCCGAGGCCCGCAGCGTGGCCCGGATGACGTCCGCGACGCCCTGCAGCACCTCGTCGCCGCGCCCGTGGCCGAACTCGTCGTTGACCCGCTTGAAGTGGTCGAGGTCGAGCATCACGAAGGCCAGCGGCCGCTGGTAGCGGGCGCTGCGCTCGCACTCCAGGGCCAGGTCGGCGTCCAGGCGTCGACGGTTGGGCAGCTGGGTCAGGGCGTCGTGCTCGCTGGCGTGCGCGGCGTCCTCGTGCAGCCGCGCGGCCTCGATCGCGGTGGCCGAGTGCACGGCCAGCGTCTCGAGCACCTCGACGGCGGCGTCGGTGAGGGGCGTGGCGTCGTCCATGCCGAGGTCGAGCACCCCGACGACGCGCGAGCCGACGACGAGCGGCACGCACAGCCGCTGCCCGGCGTCGCCCGGCGTCTCGGCGACGACCCGCGAGTACTTCGCGGCGCGGCCGACGGGTCCCTGGCCGAGCTCGACCGGCGGCCGGGCCGGTGCGGGCGTCGCCCGGGCGCCGAGCGCCTCGACGAGCGAACCGCCGTCCGGGCTGGTCAGCCAGATGGTCACGCGCTCGGCGCCGACGATCCGGCCCACCCCGCCCACGACCGAGTCCACAACGTAGTCCAGGTTCAGGCTGCCGCCGATCTCGCGCACCATCGCCAGGATGCTGCGCAGCTTCTCGGACTGCGCCGAGATGTGCTGCTCGCGCTGCTCGGCGCGCTCGCGCCCGGCGGCCAGCTTGTCGGTCATCCGGTTCAGGCCGTCGACGACGTCGACCAGCTCGCGCGCGCCCTCGGCGTGCACCCGCTCGTCGTACCGGCCCTCGGCGGCCGCCTCCATGCCGACGAGCACCGCGCGCACCGGCTCGAGGACGTCGCGGCGCAGCCGGCGCCGGCGCCGGGTCGCGACGACCGCGACCGCTGCACCGGTGGCCATCGCCGCACCCGTGACGAGCAGGAAGGCCACCTGCTGCTGGTGGCGGGCGCTCTCGAGCCCGTGGGTGAGCACGGCGCCCGCCTCGTCGCGGGCGTCGCCGTACTGGTCGAACAGCACCTTGTCGAGCAGCAGGAACGAGGTGCGCTCGTCGCTGCCGACCAGGCCGGGCGCCCGGCCGCCGGCCGCGAGCACCGCCCACTCGCTGACCCAGCGCTGCTGCGCCAGGCGCAGGTCGACCAGCGCGCCGGTCGAGCGGCTGTCGGCGCCGGATCCCAGCAGCGCCTGGTTGGCGCGCTCCATGTCACCGCGCGCCTGGGCGTAGCTCTGCACGAACGACAGGTCGTCGGTGGAGACGAAGCCGCGCAGGCTCGACTCCTGGTCGAGCATCGCCGTGTGCCCCGCCTGCACGGCGGCGAGCGCGTGCTCGTAGCGGTCGATCTTGGGGCCCGACGCGACGGTCAGCCACCCCAGCAGCAGCCCGACCGCGAGGACGACGGCCGCCGAGCCGGCGATGACGACGCGGAAGCTGCTGTCGACCACCGTGGCCAGCCCCGTGGCGCGGGCACGGCGGCGCGACCGGGCGCGCAACGCGCTCCAGGGCGCCATGGTGACCTCCTCGTCCACCGCCGGGTGACGCAGCGGTGCACAGGAGGTGTCGGCACGTCGACCGCGCGGGTTGAACCCGGCTGTGGTCGCGTCACCCGGTCAGGCCGAGACGACCACCGGGATGATCATCGGACGACGGCGCAGCTTGCCGCCGACCCACCGGCCGACGACCCGGCGCACCACCTGCTGCAGCTGGTAGCTGTCGGTCGTCCCCTGGTCGACGGCGTCCGCGAGCGCCTTCTCGACCTGCGGCAGGATCCCGTCGAAGACGTCGTCGCCCTCGGCGAAGCCGCGCGCGTGGATCTCGGGGCCGGCGACCACCTTGCCCGAGGCCGAGTCCACGACCACGACGATCGAGATGAAGCCCTCCTCGCCCAGGATCCGGCGGTCCTTGAGGTCGGCGTCGGTGATCTCGCCGACGCTCGAGCCGTCGACGTAGACGTACCCGCACGGCACGGCGCCCACGACCCGCGCGACGCCGTCCTGCAGGTCGACGACCACGCCGTCCTCGGCCAGCACGACGCGGTCGGCCGGCACGCCGGTGGCGATCGCGATGTCGCGGTTGGCCACGAGGTGGCGCGTCTCGCCGTGCACCGGCATGACGTTGCGCGGGCGCAGGATGTTGTAGCAGTACATGAGCTCGCCGGCGCTGGCGTGGCCGGAGACGTGCACGCGCGCGTTGCCCTGGTGCACGACGCGGGCGCCGAGCCGGGTCAGGCCGTTGATGACGCGGAAGACCGCGTTCTCGTTGCCCGGGATGAGCGAGGACGCCAGGACGACGGTGTCGCCCTCGGTGATCCGCACCCGGTGGTCGTTGCCGGCCATGCGCGACAACGCCGCCATCGGCTCGCCCTGCGACCCGGTGCTCATCAGCACGACCTGGTGGTCGGGCAGGTCGTCGACGGCCTTGACGTCGACGAGCACGCCGTCGGGCACGTCGAGGTAGCCGAGGTCGCGGGCCACCCCCATGTTGCGCACCATGGAGCGCCCGACCAGCGCCACCCGACGTCCGTGGGCGTGCGCGGCGTTGAGCACCTGCTGCACGCGGTGCACGTGGGAGGCGAACGAGGCGACGATGATCCGCTTCTCGGCGGCGCCGAAGACGCGGTCGAGCACGGGCGCGATCTCGCGCTCGGAGGTCGTGAACCCGGGCACCTCGGCGTTGGTGGAGTCGACCATGAACAGGTCGACGCCCTTCTCGCCCAGCCGGGCGAAGGCGCGCAGGTCGGTGATGCGGCCGTCGAGCGGCAGCTGGTCCATCTTGAAGTCGCCGGTGTGCAGCACCGTGCCGGCCGCGGTGGTGACCGCGACGGCCAGGGCGTCCGGGATCGAGTGGTTGACCGCCACGAACTCGCACTCGAACGGCCCGAGCTGCTCGACCTGGCCCTCGCGCACGCCGAGCGTGAGCGGGGTGATCCGGTGCTCCTTGAGCTTGGCCTCGACCAGCGCCAGGGTCAGCTGCGAGCCGACCAGCGGGATGTCCGGGCGCAGGCGCAGCAGGTAGGGCACCGCACCGATGTGGTCCTCGTGGCCGTGGGTCAGGACGACGGCCACGACGTCGTCCAGCCGGTCGGCGATGTGGTCGAAGTCCGGCAGGATCAGGTCGACGCCGGGCTGGTGGTCCTCGGGGAACAGCACGCCGCAGTCGATGACGAGCAGCTTGCCCTCGTGCTCGAGCACGGCCATGTTGCGGCCGACCTCCCCCAGACCGCCGAGGGGGACGACGCGCAGGGCGCCGGGTGCGAGCGGCGGCGGGGCCGACAGCTCGGGATGGGGGTGGCTCACGCGCGGGCCTCCAGGAGGGCGGACTCGGACAGGTCGGTCTTGAGCAGGGACACCAGGTCGGCGTCGGCCTCCACCAGCGGCAGGCGCACGGCGCGCGAGCTCAGCACGCCCTGCAGCTGCAGGGCGGCCTTGCTCGTGATGGCGCCCTGGGTGCGGGTCATGATCCCGCGGACGGCGGGCAGCAGCTCGCGGTAGACCCGCTGGGCCGTGGTGAGGTCGCCCTCGAGCACGGCCTCGACCATGGTGCGGTACTGCTGGCCCGCCACGTGCGA
This sequence comes from Angustibacter peucedani, assembly GCF_054779595.1. NCBI lineage: Bacteria > Bacillati > Actinomycetota > Actinomycetes > Kineosporiales > Kineosporiaceae > Angustibacter > Angustibacter peucedani. The sequence goes on along the minus strand of NZ_BAAGXY010000037.1, from coordinate 20,543 downwards.
CACGACGCTGACCAGGCCCACGGCGCCGTGCGAGAGCCAGGCGAGGTTCATCGCGTCGTCGCCGCTGTAGAAGGCGAGGTCGGAGCGCGCCATGACCCAGGCGCCGGCGTACAGGTCGCCCTTGGCGTCCTTCACCGCGACCACGCGCTCGTGCTCGCCCAGGCGCACCAGCGTGTCGGTCTCGATCGCCACGCCGGTGCGGCCCGGGATGTCGTAGAGCATGACCGGCAGCTCGGTGGCGTCGGCCACGGTCGTGAAGTGCGCGAGCAGGCCCGCCTGCGGCGGCTTGTTGTAGTACGGCGACACGACCAGCAGGCCGTCGGCCCCCGCCTCGGCGGCGGCCCGCGCGCCCGCGACGGTGTGCGCGGTGTCGTTGGTGCCCACGCCGGCCACGACGGTGGCCCGCGAGCCCACGGCCTCGACGACGGCGCGCACGAGCGCGACCTTCTCGTCGTCGCTCGTGGTCGGCGACTCGCCGGTGGTGCCGCTGACCACGAGGCCGTCGTTGCCGTGGTCGACCAGGTGGGTCGCGAGGGCCTGGGCGGCGTCGAGGTCGAGCGCCCCGTCGTCCGTGAACGGCGTGACCATGGCGGTCAGGACGCGGCCGAGGGGTGCGGGCGAGAGGTCGGCCGCGGGTGAGCTGGGCATGGTGCCAACCTACCGCCCGGCAAAACCCGTCCCGCAAAACGAGGAACGCGTCGTTGCCCGCTCGGGGGTCCGGGCAACGACGCGATCCGTGCGGCTTATCGCGGCCCGACGCCCGGGCGTTACAGGTCGGCCGAGAAAGTTTGCCGAGCGGCGCGGAGCGGCAGGGCTCGGACGTCGGCGGGCCCGGTTAGGCTCGGCCCGTGAGCCAGCCCGACACCCAGTACGAGGACCTGCTGCGGCGCGTCATGGCCGAGGGCACGGCCAAGTCCGACCGCACCGGCACCGGCACCCGCTCGGTCTTCGGCGCCCAGCTGCGCTACCCGCTCGAGCAGGGCTTCCCGCTGGTCACGACCAAGCGCGTGCACGTGAAGTCCGTGGCCCTCGAGCTGCTGTGGTTCTTGCGCGGCGACGGCAACGTGCGCTGGCTGCAGGAGCGCGGCGTCACCATCTGGGACGAGTGGGCCGACGCCGAGGGCGACCTCGGCCCGGTCTACGGCGTGCAGTGGCGCGCCTGGCCCACGCCCGACGGGCGGCACGTCGACCAGATCAGCGAGCTGCTCGAGACGCTGCGCCGCGACCCCGACTCGCGCCGCATGGTCGTCTCGGCGTGGAACGTCGGCGAGATCCCGCAGATGGCGCTCGCGCCCTGCCACGCGCTCTTCCAGTTCTACGTGGCCGACGGCAAGCTCTCGTGCCAGCTCTACCAGCGCAGCGCCGACCTGTTCCTCGGCGTGCCGTTCAACATCGCCAGCTACGCGCTGCTCACCCACCTGGTCGCGCAGCAGGTGGGTCTCGGCGTCGGCGACTTCGTCTGGACCGGCGGCGACTGCCACGTCTACGACAACCACGTCGAGCAGGTGAGCGAGCAGCTCTCGCGCGAGCCGTTCGCGTTCCCGACGATCCGGCTGCGGCAGGCGCCGTCGCTGTTCGAGTACGAGTACGAGGACCTCGAGGTCGTCGGCTACCAGCACCACCCGCCGATCAAGGCGCCGGTGGCCGTGTGAGCCTCGGCCTGGTCTGGGCCCAGGCGCACGACGGCGTCATCGGTCGGGGCGGCACGCTGCCCTGGCACCTGCCCGAGGACCTCGCGCACTTCCGCGCGCTCACCCGCGGCGCGGCCGTGCTGATGGGCCGCCGCACGTGGGACTCGCTGCCCGAGCGCTTCAGGCCCCTGCCCGGACGCCGCAACGTCGTGCTGACCCGCGACCCGGCCTGGGCGGCGCCCGGCGCCGAGGTGCGCGCCGACCTCGACGCCGCGCTGGACGAGCTGCTCGCGGCCGACGAGCCGGTCTGGGTGATCGGCGGCGCGCAGGTCTACGCCGCTGCGCTCCCCCGGGCCGACCGGGCGGTCGTCACCGAGCTCGACCTCGCGGTCGAGGGCGACGCGCACGCGCCCGCGATCGGCGACGGTTGGACGACGACGTGCGAGCCGGCGCAGGGCTGGCTCGAGGCGGCGAACGGTCTGCGCTACCGGTTCTGCGACCACGTCCGGGTCGGGTCGACCGCGCCGGTGTAGCGGTGCAGGGCCATGGCTCCGAGCACGCCCACCGCCCCCATCACCGCGATCGCCACCCCGAGCGGCGCGACCGCCGTCACGGCCGAGATGACGAACGGTCCGCCCGCCGTGCCGGCGTCCGCGCACAGCCGCCAGGCCCCCAGGAACTGCGCCCGCCCGACGTCCGGCGAGGCGTCGGCGCCGAGGGTCATGACGATGCCGCTGCCCATGCCGTTGGCCACGCCCAGCAGCAGGGCGACCGCCACCAGCCCGGTGACCCCGGTGGTGAGCGGCAGCAGCAGGTGGGCCAGCCCGAGCAGCACCGTGCTGGGAACGGCCACCCAGCGGCGGCCGAACCGGTCCATCACCAGCCCGGCGGGGTAGAAGAGCAGCATGTCGACGGCGCCCGAGACGCCGAACACCACGCTGGTGGTGGTGGCGTCCAGCCCGCGGTGCTGCGCCCACAGCGGCAGCACCACCTGGCGCGAGGCCCGCACCGCGGTGAGCACGACCACCGAGAGCCCGAGCGTGCGCAGCACCGGCAGGTGCGCGCGCACCACGCCCCACAGCGTCGAGCCCGTGGCCGGCGTGTCGGCCGACGCCTCCACGGCCGGGTGCTCGACCTCGCGCACCGCCAGCAGCACCAGGCAGGCCAGCGCCGAGGCGACGGCGTGCACGCCGTACGCGCCGTCCAGGCCCCAGACCCCGATGGCCCAGGCCCCGACGAACGGTCCGACGAAGAAGCCGATGCGGTGCGTGCCCCCGAGCGTCGACAGCGCACGGGCCCGCATCGCCACCGGCACCGCCTCGGTGAGGTAGGCCTGCCGGGCCAGTCCCCAGACCGCCCCGGCCGCGCCGAGCGCCGCGACCGAGACCCCCAGCACCGCCACCGAGGACGCGAGCACGCAGCCCACCAGGGCCAGCGCCGCCACCGCGGTCGACCAGAGCATCGCCCGGCGCTCGCCGACGCGGTGCGCGAGCGCCCCGGCGGGCAGGTCGCCGACCAGGCCGCCGAGCCCCACGAGCGCCACCACGAGCGCGGCGACCCCGACCGAGGCCCCCAGCTCGCGGGCCGACAGCGCCACCACGGGGGCGATCGCGCCCTGCCCGACGCCCCACACGGCGGACGGCGCGTAGACCGACAGCGCGGCTCGCCGCGCCGAGACGGCGGTCACCGGCTGGCGAGCACCTGCACGCCGTCGGCGTCGGCGACCAGCCGGACGTCGGCGAGCGTCGGCACCACGACGTCGGCGGCCAGCTGCTCGGGCGGCGTCGTGGTCGTGACGGCCAGGGTGGCCATGCCGGCGGCGCGCGCCGCGGCCAGCCCGCTCGGCGCGTCCTCGACGACGAGGCAGTCGGCCGGGTCGACGCCGAGCCGCTCGGCGCCCAGCAGGTAGGGCTCGGGGTGCGGCTTGCCGTGCTCGACGTCGTCCGCGGTGACGACGACGGCCGGCTGCTCGAGCCGGGTCGCGCCGACGCGGACGGCGGCCAGCGGCTGCGTGCACGACGTGACGATCGCGGCCCGTCCCTCGGGCAGGCCGGCCAGCGCCTCCGACGCACCGGGGAGCACCGTGATGCCCCGGACGTCGAGCAGCTCGAGCTCGGTGATGCGCGCCGTCGCGGCGTCCACCTCGGGCGCGGCGACGAAGTCGCTGACGATCGCCCGGGCCGGGACGCCGTGGTAGCCCTGCAGCCGCACTGGGTCGATGTCGCGCTCGAGCGCCCACGCGACCCAGCTGCGCACGACGGCCGCGGTGGAGTCGACCAGGGTGCCGTCGAGGTCGAACAGCACGGCGGCGAAGCGCCGGCCGGCGAGGCCGGACACGTCGACGGCGGCCGGGGTGTCGGTGGGGCCGTCGGTGGGGCTGTCGGTGGCGCGTGTGGTGGGAGGGGCGTCGGGGAGGCCGTCGGTCACGTCCTCGACCCTACGTCGGCCCTCCGACGTCCCGGTCCGGGCCTGAGAGGATGCCAGGGTGACCTCCCCCACGCCGGACGCCGGCGTCCGCCCCGCGCGCCCCGCCGACGCCGACGCGATCGGCCAGGTGCACGCCCGCGCCTGGCGCACGTCGTACGGCGAGCTGCTCCCCGACCACACCGCCGCAGCCCTGGCCCCCGAGTCGCTGGCCGAGTCCTGGCGCGCCGCCGTCACCGACCCGCCGTCGGTGCAGCACCGGGTGCTCGTCGCCACCGCCGGCCCGGACGTGGTCGGCTTCGCCGCGCTGTCGCCGGCGGCCGACACCGACGCCGAGCCCGGTCGCGACGCCGAGCTGCTGGTGCTGCTCGTCGACCCCGACGCCCAGCACCACGGTCACGGGTCGCGGCTGCTCAACGCCGCCGCAGACACGTTGCGCGACAACGGGTTCGGGGTGCTGCGGGCCTGGGTGCCCGAGGCCGACCCCGACCGGCAGGCGTTCCTGACGGGGGCCGGGTTCGCGGCCGACGGCGCCAGCCGGGTGCTCGACGCCTCGGGCGACGGCACCACCACGGTGCGCGAGGTACGGCTGAGCGCGGCCCTGGCGCCCTCTGCGTGAGGCCGGCGTGACGACGTCCGAGCACGAGCTGCTGCGGCCCGAGCGGCGCGCCGCCGTGCTGCGCCAGGCGGCCGCGGTCGGCGTCGCCACCGGGCTGTACGGCGTGAGCTTCGGCGCCATCTCGACGGCGGCCGGTCTCGGCTTCTGGCCGACGATGGCGCTGTCGCTGCTGCTGTTCAGCGGCGGCTCGCAGTTCGCGTTCGTCGGGGTGATCGGCGCGGGTGGCGCTCCCGCGGTCGCGGTCGCCACCTCGACCCTGCTCGGCGTGCGCAACGGGCTGTACGGCATGCAGGTGGCCCGCTGGCTGGACGTCGGCGGGCTGCGCCGGCTGGTGGGCGCGCAGGTGACGATCGACGAGTCGACGGCCGTCGGGCTCGCCCAGACCGAGCCGCCGGCCCGCCGGCTGGGGTTCTGGGCCACGGGCCTGGCCGTCTACGTCTGCTGGAACACCATGACGGCGGTCGGCGCGCTCGTCGGCGACCAGCTCGGCGACCCGCGGCGCCTGGGGCTGGACGCGATGGCCGCCGGAGCGTTCGTCGCCCTGCTGTGGCCCCGGCTGCGCTCGCACGAGCCGCGGGCCGTCGCGGCGGTCGCGGCGCTGGTCGCGGTCGTCTGCGTGCCCGTGCTGCCCGCCGGGCTGCCGGTGCTGGCCGCGGGAGCGGTCGCGGTCGTGGCCGCCCTGCTCGGCCACCGCCGCGACGCGCGCTCGGGGCGGGCGGCGGCATGACGATCTGGATCGCCGTGCTGGTCGCGTGCGGCCTGGCCTACGCCACCAAGCTGGCCGGCTTCTCGGTGCCTGAGCGGCTGCTGCAGGGGCCGGTGACCGCGCGGGCGCTCACCCTGCTGCCGGTCGCCCTGCTGGCCGGGCTGGTGGCGGTGCAGGCGTTCGCAGGGGGCCGGCACGAGCTGGTGCTCGACGCGCGAGCGGCCGGGCTCGCCGCCGCGGTGGTGGCGCTGCTGCTGCGCGCACCGTTCCTCGTGGTCATCCTCGTCGCGGCCGTGGTGGCGGCCGGCCTGCGCGCCGTGGGCTGGGCCGCGTGAGCCGGCGGGTCGTCGGCGTCGACGTCGCCCGGGCTGTCGCGCTGGTGGGGATGATGGGCACCCACCTGCTGCCCGAGCTCGGCGACGACGGCCGGGTGCGGCCGTGGTTCTGGTTCGCGGCCGGCCGCTCGTCCGCGCTGTTCGCCGTGCTGGCCGGGGTCGGGCTGGCGCTCGCCACCGGTGGCGCGACGCCGCGGCTTCAACCCTGGCGGGCCACCGTCGCCCGGACGGTCGTGCGCGGCGTCCTGGTCGCGGCGCTCGGCATGCTGCTGGTCGAGCTCGACCCGCCCATCGCGGTGATCCTCACCAACTACGGGCTGCTCTTCGTGCTCGCCTTGCCGCTGCTCGGCCTGCGGCCGGCGACGTTGCTGCGGCTCGCCGCCGCGTGGGTCGTCGTGGTGCCGCTGCTCAGCCAGGCGTGGCGCGCCCACCGTCCGCCCGGGCCGGGCCAGCAGCTCGCGTTCGGCGACCTCGCCCACCCGGTGGGGCTGCTCGAACGCCTCGCGGTCACGGGCTACTACCCCGTGCTGACCTGGACGGCGTACCTCGCGGTGGGCATCGCGGTCGGACGGATGCCGTTGCGCGAGAAGGCGACCGCGCCGCTGCTGCTGGTCGGCGGCCTCGCGCTCGCGGTGGGCTCGTGGGTCGCGTCGTGGCTGCTGCTCGACGTCCGGGGCTTCGCGGGCCTCGCGTCGTCCGGGCCGCCCGAGGTGGTCGCCGGCCCGCTCGGCCTGGTGCAGCTCGAGCTGCGCGGGCTGTACGGCACCACGCCGACGACGTCCTGGTGGTGGCAGGCGGTGGCCTCGCCGCACTCCGGCACGCCGTTCGACCTGGCGGGCACGGTGGGGTCGGCGCTCGTCGTCCTGGCCCTGGCGCTGCTCGCGGTGCGCGCCGTGGCGACGCTGCGCGGGCCGCTGGCCTGGGTGCCGCAGGGCGTGGTGGGAGCGCTGGCCGCCGCCGGGTCGATGACGCTGACGCTGTACTCGCTGCACGTGGTGGCGGCCGACGCCCAGCGCGACGTCCTCGGGCGCTCGGCGCTGCTGGCGGCGCACGTGGGGGTGGCGCTGCTGGTGGCGGTGCTCTGGCGGCGATGGGCCGCGCGCGGACCGCTCGAGCAGGTCGTGCACGACGCCAGCCGGCTGGCCGGGCGCGTCGTCAGCTGAGCGAGGGCGGCGGCGCGGTGGACGTCCGCCGCACCAGCTCGGTCGGGACCGTCGAGACCTCGTGGCCGAGGTCGTGGCCGGCCACGGCCTGCAGCAGCAGGTTGGTGGCCATCCGACCCTGCTCGGTGACCGGCTGCGCCACCGTGGTCAGGCCGTGCAGCTCGGCCATCTCGTGGTCGTCGATGCCGACGACCGACAGCTGCTCGGGCACCTGCACGCCGAGCTCGCGGGCCGCGGCCAGCACGCCCAGCGCCAGCTCGTCCGAGGCCACGACGAGCCCGGTGGGACGGTCGGGCCGGGCGAGCAGCTCGCGGCCGACCGCCAGCCCGCTGTGCGCCGTCCAGTCGCCCATCACCACGGACGACGGGTCGACCGGCAGGTCGTGGCGGGCCATGGTGTCGCGGAAGCCGCGCGCGCGGTCGGCCGGCGTCGGGAAGTTCATCGACGGCACGGTGTCGCCGCCGATGTAGCCGATCCTGGTGTGCCCCAACGAGATGAGGTGCTCGGTCGCCATCGTGACGGTGGCCGCGTCGTCGATCCGGACGCACGGCCAGTCCGGGTCGGGGACGCCGACCGTGACGACCGGGATCGAGAGCCGGCGCAGCAGCTCGCGCTCGGCCTCGTGCAGGCGCAGCGACAGGATGAGCACCGCGTCGACCCGCTTGAACAGCATCCGCGAGTCGAGCAGCAGCACCCGGTCGGGGCCCTCGTCCCCCACGTCGAACAGCAGGACGTGGTACCCGTGGTCGCGCAGCACCGTCGACGCACCGCTGATCAGGTGCGCGAAGTACCAGCGCGTCACGTACGGGACGACGACCCCGACCACGTGCGTCTTGCCCGAGGCCAGGCTCGACGCCGTCGGCGAGGCGACGTACTGCAGGTCGGCGGCCGCCTTGAGCACCTTCGCCCGGGTGGTGTCGCTGACCTTCGGCAGGCCGCGCAGGGCGCGCGAGACCGTGGCGGTGGAGACCCCCGCGGCCTCGGCGACGTCCTCGATCCGGCTCACCATCGACGTGCCTTCTGGCGTGGGCCCCCGCTCACCCCTTCAGGCCGCCGGCCAGCAGGCCGCGGACGAAGAAGCGCTGCAGGGCCATGAACACCACGAGCGGCAGCACCATGGCCACGAAGGCACCTGCGGACAGCAGGTACCAGGCGTTGCCGCGCGTACCGGTCAGGGAGGCCAGGGCCACCGTGATCGGTGCGACGTCGGGTGTGCCACCCAGGAACACCAGCGACACCAGCAGGTCGTTCCACACCCACAGGAACTGGAAGATGCCGAACGACGCCAGCGCCGGCGTCAGCAGCGGCAGCATGATCCGGAAGAAGATCCGGACGTGCCCCGCGCCGTCGACCCGCGCCGCCTCGATGAGCTCGCCGGGGATCTCCTTGATGAAGTTGTGCATCAGGAAGATGGCGAGCGGCAACGAGAAGATCGTGTGCGAGATCCACACGCTCCAGTAGGTGTTGTTGAAGTGCAGCTGGTTGACGTACAGCGACAGCAGCGGGATCAGCGCCACCTGCAGCGGCACGACCTGCAGCGCGAAGACGGCGACGAACAGCCAGTCGCGGCCCTTGAACTCCATCCAGGCGAACGCGTACGCCGCCAGCGTGGAGAGCAGGATCGGCAGCAGCACCGCGGGCACCGTGATGACGATGCTGTTGATGAACGACTGCGTCAGGCTGGCCGTGCCGTCGCCGAGCACCGCACGGTAGTTGTCGAGGGTGAAGTGCGGGTTCTGGAAGACCGTCCACCAGCCCGACCGGTTGATGTCGAGCTGCTTGCGGAACGAGGTGATGAGCAGACCGGCCGTGGGGATGGTCCACAGCACGGCGATGATGATCGCGACCAGGCTCGCGGCGCGCGAGGTGAGCGCGCTGCGGGCGGTGGCGGCGGCGGAGCTGCGCGCCTTGGAGGGCGGCGGCGGGGTGGCCTCGGTGTCGACGGCCGGCGTCAGGGTGCTCATCGTCCCTCCGACTTCCGCAGCTGCTTGACGTTGTAGATGATGATCGGGATGACCAGCACGAACAGCACGACGGCGAGCGCGGCGCCCAGGCCCTGGTTCTGGAACCGGAAGGTCTGGTTGTAGAACTCGTTCGCCACGACGCTGGTGTCGAACTGACCGCCGGTCATGGTGCGCACGATGTCGAAGATCTTCAGCACCGCGATGCCGATCGTCGTCACGACGACCACGAGCGAGCCGCGGATGCTCGGCAGCGTGATGAAGCGGAACATCTTGAAGCCCAGGACGCCGTCGAGGCGCGCGGCCTCGATGATGTCGTCGGGGATCGCCTTGATGGCCGCGGACAGGATGACCATCGCGAAGCCGGCCTGGATCCAGATCATGACCACGATGAGGAACAAGGTGTTCCACGGCGGGTCGAGCAGGAACTGCTGCGGCTCGATCCCGAGCTTGACCAGGATCTCGTTCAGCAGACCGATCTGGGGCCGGTTGGCCGTGCGGTAGTCGTAGATGAACTTCCAGATGATCGAGGCGCCGACCATCGAGATCGCCATCGGCAGGAAGATCAGGGCCTTGGCGAAGGCCTCGCCGCGCGCCTTGTCGACCAGGATCGCGTAGAGCAGGCCGATCGAGGTGGCGAGCACCGGCACCACGACCACCCAGATCGCGGTGTTGCGGATGACGAGCAGCTGCTCGCTGCGGGTGAAGATGTCGACGTAGTTGTCGAGGCCGACGAACTTCTTGCCGTCGCCGTCCTTCACCGACTGGTAGATGGTGTTGAGCGCGGGGTAGAGCAGTCCCACCGCCAGCAGCAGCAGCGCGGGGCCGGCGAAGGCCACCACCTGCCAGCGCTCGCCCCGCCGGCCCTTGATCAGGCTGGCGAGCAGCAGGATCCCGATGAACACGAACGCGAACAGTGCCAGCGCGAAGATCATCTGGCCGAACTTGCCTGCCGTCGTCACGGAACGACCACCGCCTTTGGTGATCTGGCCGGGGGCACCCCGCGAGGGGGTGCCCCCGGTCAGGAGCGAGTCAGGACGCCATGCCTACCGCATGGAGGGTTCTGGTCGGAAGAGCTAGCTCTTCGGCCAGGACTGCTCGATGTAGTTGAGCGTGTCGGCGTCGGACTTGCCGGTGATCCAGTCGGTCATGCCCTTCCAGAAGGTGCCGGCACCGACGGCGCCGGGCATCTGGTCGGACCCGTCGAAGCGGAACTGGGCCTTCGGGTCCTGCAGGATCTGGGCCGACAGCTTGTCGATCGGGCTGACCAGGTTGTTGACGTCCAGGCCCTTGTTGGCGCTGACCCAGCCGCCGTTCGGCGTGGCCTTGGCCTTGTTGTTGGCCCACTCGGCCGAGCTCAGGTAGGTCTGGAACGCCGCCACCTCGGGACGGTCGGCGAAGGCCGCGATGAACTCGCCACCACCCAGGACCGGCTTGCCGGCGTTGGGGTCGGCCGCCGGGAAGTAGAACGCCCACACGTCGCCGTCCTCGGCCACCTTGGTGCCCTCGGGCCAGTTGGCCGCGTAGAACGAGGCCTGGCGGTGCATCCAGCACGAGCCGTCGAGCACGCCCTGGCCCGCGTCCTGGAACGTGGTGCTGGCGATGCTCTTGACGTTGCCGCCGTTGACGTAGTCAGGGTTCTTCAGGATGGCGCCCACCTTGGCCAGCGCCGCGGCGACCTTCGGGTCGTTGAACGGGATCTGGTGGTTGACCCACTGGTCGTAGACCTCGGGACCGGAGGTGCGCAGCAGCATGTCCTCGAGCCAGTCGGTGGCCGGCCAGCCGGTGGCGTCACCGGAGCCGATGCCTACGCACCAGGCCGAGCCCTTGCCGTTGTCGGCCGTGATCTTCTGGGTGAGGGTCATCAGCTCGTCCAGCGTCTGCGGGACGGCGTAGCCCTTCTCCTGGAAGGCCTTGGGCGAGTACCAGACGAAGGACTTCACGTTCGCGCCCAGCGGCGCGGCGTAGAAGGTGCCGTCGACGGTGCCGTAGCCCTTCCAGTCCTTGCCCCAGAACTCGTCGACGTTCTTGGCGGTGGCGTCGGGGGCCTTCACGACCTTGCCGGTGGCCACGAGGGTCTTGAGCAGGCCGGGCTGCGGGATGATCGCGATGTCGGGCGCGTTGCCGCCCTTGACCCGGACCGGCAGCTGCGCCTCGAACTCCTTGGAGCCCTCGTACTTGATCTTGGCGCCGGTGCACTGCTCGAACGGCTTGTAGGAGTCGATCTGCTGCTGGTCCTCAGGAGCGACGATCGAGGTGTACAGGGACACCGTCTTGCCCTTGAGGTCGCCGTACTGGCTGTACTTCGAGCAGTCAGCGTTGCTGGCAGCCGTGTCGCTGCCGCCGTCGTCGCTGCTGCCGCACGCGCTGAGCGCGAACGATGCGACGACCGCCGCCGTCAGGGCGACGGCCTTTCGAGACCGAGTCACGCGAGGGGCCATCAAGCCCGCCTCCCATCAGCTTCCCTTCCGGCGCCGGTGCCGGCCTGGGTTGTTGCTGGAATCTAAGCGCTTGCACCGGACGTGTCCACCGGCCTGAGACGGTCCTCAGGTAACGATTGCGCAACAGGCCCTTCACCGGCCGGACATATCGGTCGAGGGGGTGCGGGGGTGTCCCGTCAGCGGACGACGTCGTCCGGCTGCCGCGAGATCGCTTGGCGCGCAGCGGCTCTGGCGCGACGACGGTCGCCGGCCGCGTCGTACGCGGTCGCCAGGCGGTACCACCCGCGCCAGTCCCCCGGGTCGGCCTCGACCGCCTCGCGGTAGGGCCCGAACGCCGCGTCCGCCGCGGCGCGGTCGACCCGACCGCTCGGACGACGGGGCAGGTCGTCGACCGGCAGCCCGCCCTCGGCGTGCAGCAGCCGGCCCAGCCGCTCGGTCGCCAGGCCGAAGCGCACCTCGCGCCAGACGGCCCACGCCGACACCACCGGCAGCGCCAGGACGGCCAGCCCGAGCGCCACCGCGGCGGGCCGCCCGTCGCGCACCAGCAGCACGCCGCGCCAGCCGATGGTGACGGCGTAGAAGGCGAAGGCGACCAGCAGCGCCCCGACGACGACCTTGGTGCGGGTCATCGCCCGCTCAGCCGAGGTCGAGCACGTGCTCGAGCCCGACGGTCAGGCCGGGCCGCGAGCCGACCGCGCGCACGCCGGCCAGGACGCCGGGCATGAACGAGGCGCGGTCGAACGAGTCGTGGCGCAACGTGAGCTGCTCCCCCGGGCCGCCCAGCAGCACCTCCTGGTGCGCGACCAGCCCGCGCAGCCGCACCGCGTGCACCCGCACGCCGTGGACGTCGGCGCCGCGCGCGCCGTCCGGGTCGGACGTCGTCGCGTCGGGCACCGGGCCGAGGCCGGCCTCGGCGCGCGCCCGGGCGACCAGGCGGGCGGTGCGGGCAGCGGTGCCGCTCGGCGCGTCGACCTTGTCGGGGTGGTGCAGCTCGACCACCTCGACCGACTCGTAGAAGCGCGCGGCCTGCTGGGCGAAGCGCATCATCAGCACCGCGCCGATCGCGAAGTTCGGCGCGACGAGCACGCCGACGTCCGGGTGCTGCTCGAGGCCCGCCCGCACGGCAGCCAGCCGCTCGTCGTCCCACCCGGTGGTGCCGACGACGACGTGCACGCCCTGCTCGACGCAGTGCGCGACGTTGGCCGGCGAGGCCGAGGGCACCGAGAACTCGACGACGACGTCCGCCCCGGCGAGGTCGCCGAGGTCGTCGCCCACGTCGAAGCGGCCGGCGAGCTCGAGGTCGTCGGCGGCCTCGACCGCCCGGCAGACCTCGGCGCCCATGCGGCCGGAGGCGCCGACGACGCTGACGCGGGTGCGGGGCGCGGTGGTCACGCGGCCAGCCTAGGGGCGGGGCTCAGAGCCCGAACGAGGTGTCGTCGTCGAACGGCCCGACGACGGCCAGCGAGCGCGGGCGCGAGGCGAGGTCGGCGGCGACGGCCTTGACGTCGTCGGTGGTGACGGCCTCGATCCGGGCCAGGACGTCGTCGACGGTGGCGTACTCGCCGTACACCAGCTCGGCCTTGCCCAGCCGGGTCATCCGCGAGCCGGTGTCCTCCATGCCGAGCACGAGGCCGCCGCGCATCTGGCCGATGCCGCGGCTGAGCTCCTCGTCGTCGATCCCGTGCTCGCCGACCCGCTCGAGCTCCGCGTTGAGCAGCTGCACGACCTGGTGGGCCTTGGCCGGGGTGCACCCGGCGTACAGGCCGACGTAGCCGGAGTCGGCGTAGCTGGAGGCGAAGGAGTAGACCGAGTACGCCAGGCCGCGCTTCTCGCGCACCTCCTGGAACAGCCGGCTGCTCATGCCGCCGCCCAGCACCGCGTTGAGCACCGACAGCGCGTAGCGGCGCTCGTCGGTGGCGGTCAGGCCGGTCGTCGCCAGGACGACGTTGGCCTGCTCGGTGGCGCGGCGCACCACGACCTGCCCGCCGGCGCCGTGCCCGGCCGTGACGGTCGTGCCGACGCGGCGCGCGGCCGGCGTGGCCGCGGTGCGGGTGATGCCCGAGCGCGCGAGCTCGGCCTCGAGCATGGCCACGAGCGCGTCGTGGTCGACCGACCCCGCGGCCGTGAAGACCAGCGTGTCGGAGGTGTAGTGCTGGCGGTAGTGACCGCTGATGTGCGCGGCGTCGATGGCCGCGATGGTCTGCGGCGTGCCGCCGATCGGGCGGCCGAGCGGGTGGTCGCCCAGCACCGCCTCGGCGACCCGCTCGTGGACGACGTCGGCCGGGTCGTCGTCGTTCATGGCGAGCTCTTCGAGGATCACGCCCCGCTCGCCGTCGACGTCCTCGGCCTTCAGCGTCGCCGAGGTGACCATGTCGGTGATCACGTCGGCCGCGAGGGCGAGGTCGTCGTCGAGCACCCGCGCGTAGTAGCAGGTGTGCTCCTTGCCGGTGACCGCGTTGGCCTCGCCGCCGACGGCGTCGAAGGCCACCGCGATGTCGAGCGCCGACCGGCGGCGGGTGCCCTTGAAAAGCAGGTGCTCGAGGAAGTGCGTGGCGCCGTGGAAGCCCTCGGCCTCGTCCCGGCTGCCGACGCCGACCCAGCAGCCCAGCGTCGCCGAGCGCACGCCCGGGACGTGCTCGCTCAGCACCCGCACCCCGCCAGGGAGGACGGTACGACGCACGGTGGCGTCGCCGTCCTCCCCGGCCAGGGTGGTGGTGGCCCCGCCGGCGAGCGGCAGGGGCACGGCGTGGCGGTCGGCCAAGATCCGGCTCAGACCTCGGCCGGGGTCTCGACGGAGGTCACGTCGGCGTCCTGCTCGGAACCGCCGTCCGCGCCCTCGCCCAGCACCGCCGCGAGGCTCAGCTTGCCGCGCGGGTCGATCTCCTTGAGCTCGACCTGGACCTTCTGGCCCACGGCGAGCACGTCGTCGACGGAGTCGATGCGCTTGCCGCCCACGAGCTTGCGGATCTCGGAGATGTGCAGCAGGCCGTCCTTGCCGGGCAGCAGGCTGATGAACGCGCCGAACGTCGTGGTCTTGACCACGGTGCCCAGGAAGCGCTCGCCGACCTCCGGCATGGTCGGGTTGGCGATGGCGTTGATCATCGACCGGGCCGCGTCGGCCGAGGGGCCGTCAGTGGCGCCGATGTAGACCGTGCCGTCGTCCTCGATCGAGATCTGGGCGCCGGTCTCGTCCTGGATCTGGTTGATCATCTTGCCCTTGGGCCCGATGACCTCGCCGATCTTGTCGACGGGCACCTTCACCGAGATGACCCGGGGGGCGAACGGCGACATCTCGTCCGGCGCGTCGATGGCCTCGGCCATGACGTCCAGGATGTGCAGCCGCGCGTCGCGCGCCTGGGTCAGCGCGCCGCCGAGCACCGAGGCGGGGATGCCGTCGAGCTTGGTGTCGAGCTGGATCGCGGTGACGAACTCCTTGGTGCCGGCGACCTTGAAGTCCATGTCGCCGAAGGCGTCCTCGGCACCGAGGATGTCGGTGAGCGCCGCGTAGCGGGTCTCGCCGTCGACGGTGTCGCTCACCAGGCCCATCGCGATGCCGGCCACCGGCGCCTTGAGCGGCACGCCGGCGTTGAGCAGCGACAGGGTGGACGCGCAGACCGAGCCCATGGACGTCGAGCCGTTGGAGCTCAGCGCCTCGGAGACCTGGCGGATCGCGTAGGGGAACTCCTCGCGGCTCGGCAGCACCGGCACCAGGGCGCGCTCGGCGAGCGCGCCGTGGCCGATCTCGCGGCGCTTGGGCGAGCCCACGCGGCCGGTCTCGCCGGTGCTGAACGGCGGGAAGTTGTAGTTGTGCATGTAGCGCTTGCGCGTCTCGGGCGAGAGCGTGTCGAGCTGCTGCTCCATGCGCAGCATGTTCAGCGTGGTGATGCCCAGGATCTGGGTCTCGCCGCGCTCGAACAGCGCCGAGCCGTGAACGCGCGGGACGACCTCGACCTCGGCCGACAGCTGGCGGATGTCGCTCAGCCCGCGGCCGTCGATGCGGACCCCGTCGCGCAGGATGCGCTGGCGGATCAGCTTCTTCTGCACGCTGCGGAAGGAGGCGGACAGCTCCTTCTCGCGGCCCTCGAACTGCTGGCCGAGCTGGCCGACCATCGCGGCCTTGATCTCGTCGAGGCGGTCCTCGCGCTCGGCCTTGCCGCCGATCTGCAGCGCCTGCTCGAGGTCGGCGGAGGTGGCGCCCTCGACCGCCGCGTACGCGTCGTCCGCGTAGTCGGGGAAGAGCGGGAACTCCAGCGGGGTGCCCGTGGCGCGCGCGGCCAGCTCGGCCTGCGCGCGGCACAGCTCGGCGATGAACGGCTTGGCGGCGTCCAGGCCCTGGGCGACGACCTCCTCGGTCGGTGCCGCGACGGCCTCGCCCTTGATGAGCGACCAGGCGTTCTCGGTGGCCTCGGCCTCGACCATCATGATCGCGACGTCCTGGCCGTCCTTGGTCTCGACCACGCGGCCGGCGACGACCATGTCGAAGACGGCGCGCTCCATCTCGCTGTGGTGCGGGAAGGCGACCCACTGGCCGTCGACCAGCGCGACGCGCACGCCGCCGATGGGGCCGCTGAACGGCAGGCCGGACAGCTGGGTCGACATCGACGCGGCGTTGATCGCGAGGACGTCGTACTGGTGGTCGGGGTTGAGCGCGAGCACCGTGATGACGACCTGGACCTCGTTGCGCAGGCCCTTGACGAAGGTCGGGCGCAGCGGGCGGTCGATCAGCCGGCAGGTGAGGATCGCGTCGGTGCTGGGACGGCCCTCGCGGCGGAAGAAGGAGCCGGGGATCTTGCCCGCGGCGTACATCTTCTCCTCGACGTCGATCGTCAGGGGGAAGAAGTCGAAGTGGTCCTTGGGGTGCTTGCCGGCCGTGGTGGCCGAGAGCAGCATCGTGTCGTCGTCCAGGTAGGCGACGGCGGAACCGGCGGCCTGCTTGGCCAGGCGCCCGGTCTCGAACCGGACGGTGCGCTTGCCGTGGCTGCCGTTGTCGAGCACGGCCTCGGCGTACTGGGTGTCGGGACCCTCCATGTCGGGGTTCCCCTCCGTTCATCTCATCAGTCATCGTCTGCAGTCCGCCCGACACGGGCGACCTGTCGTACCGACGGCGTGAGCGGCGCGTGGTCCCGGTCTTCGATCGAGGCCCACGGCCGGCGACGCCGCCCGGGGGCCACTACCGAGGACCGGCGCTCCGCACGGCCGTCGTCTCGCGGTGGTGCTGTTCAGTTGTGGGGTTCGTGCGTGGTCGTTCAGGGTCGTTCAGGGTCGTGCAGGGTCGTGCGCGCTGCGGGGCCGGGCCCAGCAGCAGGACGCCGCGGCCCCCGAGGGGACCGCGGCGCGGGTGCTAGCGGCGCAGGCCGAGCCGCTCGATGAGCGAGCGGTAGCGCGCGATGTCCTTGTCGCGCAGGTAGCCGAGCAGCCGGCGGCGCTGGCCGACCAGCAGGAGCAGACCACGACGGCTGTGGTGGTCGTGCTTGTGCTCCTTGAGGTGCTCGGTGAGGTCCTTGATGCGCTGGGTGAGCATCGCGACCTGGACCTCGGGCGAACCGGTGTCGCCCTCGTGCGTCGCGTACTCGGTCATGATCTGCTGCTTGACGGTGGCGTCGAGGGGCACTGACGGTTCTCCTGGTTCGTGTCGTTGCGCGGTGCTCCGGGGCGAGTCCACCCGGGCTCTCTGGTTCCGCGGCCGTTCTGACGGCGCGTCCAGGTTACCAGCCCGCAGGGGCCGGCCCGACCACGCGCGTGCTCAGCGCGGGGCGACCAGCTCGGCCAGCAGCGTGCGGCAGCGTGCCACGTCGTCGGCCATCTGGACGACCAGCGCGTCGACGTCGTCGAACTTCAGCGTCGGGCGCAGCCGGGCCACCAGCTCGAGCGAGACGCGCTCGCCGTACAGGTCCAGGTCGGTGCGGTCGAGCACGTACGCCTCGACCCGCCGCGCCGTGCCGTCGAACGTCGGGTTGGTGCCGATCGACACCGCGGCCGGCAGCAGCCGCTCGGGGTCGTCGTCCGGCAGGTCGCGCAGCAGCCAGCCGGCGTAGACGCCGTCGGCCGGCACCAGGCCCTGCGCGTGCGGCTCGAGGTTGGCGGTGGGGTACCCGAGCTCGCGGCCGCGGTGGTCGCCGTGGACGACGACCCCGGTGACCCGGTGCGGGCGGCCCAGCGCGTGCGCGGCCGCCTCGACGTCGCCCGCCGCGAGCGCCGACCGGACCCCGGACGACGACCAGCGGGCGCTCGCCCCGCCGGCCTCGCTGTCGTCGAGCAGGTCATCGACCACCTCGACGACGAACCCGTGCCGCTCGCCGAGGTCGCGCAGCGTCTGCACGTCGCCGGCGTTGCGGTGGCCGAAGCGGGTGTCGGCGCCGACGACGACCCGGCGCGCGTGCAGGGCGCCGACCAGCGTGCCCTCGACGAACTGCTCGGGGCTCTGCTGGGCGAGCTCGGTGGTGAACCGCAGCACGAGCGTCGCGTCCAGCCCGGTGGCCGCCATCAGCGCGAGGCGCTGCTCGAGCCCGGTGATCAGCTCGGGCGCGCGCTCGGGGAACAGCACCTGCACCGGGTGCGGGTCGAAGGTGATGGCCACCGCGGTCAGCTGCTCGGCGCGGGCCCGCTCGACCACTCGCTGCAGGACGGCGCGGTGCCCGGCGTGGACGCCGTCGAAGTTGCCGAGCGTGACGACGCTGCCGCCCAGCTCGGACGGCACGCCGGCCAGGTCGTCCCAACGCTCCACGGCGCACAGCGTACGGCGCGCCGGGCCCGACCCGACCGCGGCCTGCGTCAGTGCCCGACGAGCCGGTGCAGCCGCAGGAACGTCGGCTCGAAGCCCAGCCGGGGCCAGGTGCGCGAGGACAGCAGGTTGGTGGCCCGCCAGTCGGTGACGACCGAGCGGTACCCGGCCTCCCCCGCCCACGCGACGACGGCCTCGCCCAGCGCGCGTCCGGCCCGTCGTCCGCGGGCCTCGGGCAGCACCGCCGCGAACCCCAGGAACCCGGCGTCGGGCGCTGCGGCGGGACCGGCGTGCGAGCTCGAGACGTCCAGGGCGCAGGCCACGGCCGAGCCGACGACGGCGCCCCCGACCTCGGCGACGAAGGTCGTGAACCGGTCGTCGTCGAAGTCCTCGTCCCACTCCTGCAGGGAGTCCTCGAGGGTCCCCCTCGGCCCGGACGAGAACACCGGCGACCGGCCCTGGTGGTCGGGCAGCACCAGGTCGAGCTGCGCCAGCACCGGGACGTCGCGCCGCTCGGCCCGCCGCAGCCGCACGCCGTCGGGCAGGGGCGAGGCAGGGGCGGGGACCCGAGCGGCGTGCACGTGCTGCAGCCCGAACCCGAGCCGGAAGAACGCGTCGACGAGCACGGCGTCGTGCGCGGGCACCAGCGCGTAGTGCGCGGTGCGGCCGGCCTCGACCCAGGGCTCGGCCGCGGCAGCCCACAGGTCGCGCACCGCCTCGGCGTCGAGCCCGCCGCGCGCGACGCCGCCGGACTCCAGCCAGACGTTCGGCCCCCAGGTGGTCTCGCTCTTGTGCTGGCCCAGCAGGTAGGCCGCGGGCACGCCGTCGCGCAGGGCCACCGCTCCGGACGCGCCCTCGCCGCCGAGCGTCTCGACCAGCCCGGCGCGGCAGCGGTCGGGGTCCTCCCACGCGGGGTCGAGCAGGGGCGAGCCGACCCGGTGGTCGCGGTGCCGCGCCGCGAGCAGCGCGGCCAGGCCGTCGACGAGCGCGCCGTCCTGGGCGTCGTCCGGGCCGAGCGGTCGCAGGCGGGTGGTCATGCGCGGACGCTACTGGCCCGCAGCCCTGCTCCCCCACCGGATTTCGACCGCACGGATCCCCACCGTCTCGGCGAAAGGGCTTGACCCTCACGCGGCGTGAGGCGGCACGGTGGTCGCATGACGCAGCAGGAGACGCCGGTGACGAGCTGGTCGGTGGGCGAGGTGGCGGCGGTCGCGGGCGTGAGCGTGCGCACGCTGCACCACTACGACGAGATCGGCCTGGTCCGGCCGAGCGGGCGCACGTCCGCCGGGTACCGGCAGTACGACGCGGCCGACGTGGCCCGGCTGCGCGACGCGCTGGCCTACCGCGAGGTCGGGTTCGCCCTCGACCAGGTGGCCGCGCTGCTCGACGACCCGGCCGGCGACCACGCGAGCCACCTGCGCGAGCAGCACCGGCTGGTGCGACGTCGGATCGCGCGCCTCACGGACGTGCTGGCGCACCTGGAGAAGATGATGGAGGCGGACCAGATGGGGATCGACCTGACGCCCGAGGAGCAGCTCGAGGTCTTCGGCGAGAACTGGCTCGGCGAGGACTACGCGAGCGAGGCCGAGCAGCGCTGGGGCAGCACCGAGGCCTGGCAGCAGAGCCAGCGCCGCACCGCGGCGTTCACGAAGGCGGACTGGGTGCAGGTCAAGGCGTCCGGCGAGGCGCTCGAGGCCGACCTGGCGGCGGCCCTGGCCGACGGTGTGCCGCCGACCGACCCGCGCGCCCTCGAGCTCGCCGAGCGGCACCGCCGCGGGATCGAGCAGTTCTACGACTGCTCCCCCACCATGCACCGCGCGCTGGCCGACCTGTACCTCGCCGACCCGCGCTTCACCCAGCACTACGAGGACGTCGCGCCGGGGCTCGCGCAGTACGTGCACGACGTGATCCACGCCGGCGCCGACCGGCTGGAGGCGCAGGGCTGAGGGACGGGACGACCGTGGCAGCGGCGCATCGCGGGGGATGCGCCGCTGCCACGGTCTGGTGCTGCCGTCAGTCCTGGACGTCGTCCTGGACCTCGCTGCCGGCGGCGTCCGTGACGTCGTCGGCCAGCACGCGGTACAGCGAGCGGCGGGCCTGGGCCAGGACCTCGACGGCGCGGGCCACCTGGGCCCTGGACCCGACGGCGCGGACCTGGTGCGCGGCGCCCATCAGCGCGCCGATCTCGTCGCGCAGGTCGCGCGACTCGCGGCTGACGCCGCCGCTGACGTCGTCCCAGGGCTGGCCCAGGTCGGCGCGGTGCGCCTCGACGTGCTCGCGGCCGGTGTCGGTCAGGCTCGCGGTCTTGCGGCCCTCGACCCGCTCGAAGGCCACCAGGCCCTCGTCCTCGAGCTGCGCCAGCGCCGGGTAGACCGAGCCGGGGCTCGGGTTCCACACGCCGCCGCTGCGCTCGGCGATCTCCTGGATCAGCTGGTAGCCGTGCATCGGCTGCTCGGCGAGCAGCAGCAGGACCGCGGCGCGCACGTCGCCGCGCCCGTGCCGCCCGCGGCGACGGCCGCCGCGGCGGTGCCGGTGGCCGTGG
>NZ_BAAGXY010000036.1:0-12894 GCF_054779595.1 Angustibacter peucedani | reverse complement strand
GACGCCGCGATCGCGCTGGCCACCGCGCTCGCGCTGTCGCGGGGCGACCCGCTGGGCGACGACGACGACCCGGCGCTGGACCCGGTGCGCGCGCGGCTGCACGACCTGCACCTGCAGCTGCTCGCCGCCCGCCTCGGGGTCGAGGTGCGGGCCGGCCGGGCGGGCGACGTCCTGGGCGAGCTCGAGCAGCTGCGCGCCGCCCACCCCCTGCGCGAGGACCTCGCGGCTTTGCAGATGACCGCACTGGTGCAGGTCGGGCGGCCGGCCGAGGCGCTCGCGGCCTACGAGACCACGCGGGCCTTCCTCGCCGACACCCTCGGCAGCGACCCGTCGCCCGCGCTGCAGGCCACCCACCTGGAGGTGCTGCGCAACGCCGGGCCGACGTCGGGCGGGCGCACCACCCTTCCCGCCGCGCTCACCAGCTTCGTCGGGCGAGACCTCGACGCCGCGCGCGTCGACGACCTGCTGCGCGACGGTGCCGGCGGGGCCCGGCTGGTCACCGTCGTCGGGCCCGGCGGGTCGGGCAAGACGCGTCTGGCGCAGGAGGTCGCAGCCGGCTGGCTGCCGCGGGCGCGCGACGGCGTGTGGTTCGCCGAGCTCGCCCCGGTGGCCGACGCCGACGACATCGCCCTGGCCGTGCTCGACGGCATCGGCGTGCGCGACGTCGCCCTGCTCGAGCAGCGCGCGGGCGAGCGGCCGCAGCAGCGCGAGGCCCGCACCCGAGTGCTGCAGACGTTGCAGGACAGCCAGTGCCTCGTGGTCGTCGACAACTGCGAGCACGTCGTGGCCGCCGCGGCCGACCTCGTGGCCGAGGTGCTGGCGCAGTGCCCCGGGGTGCGGGTCATCGCCACCAGCCGCGAGCCGCTCGGCGTCGACGGCGAGCAGCTCTACCCGTTGACGCCGCTCGCGGTGCCCGACGCCTCGTCGTCCCCCGACCCGGCGGCGCTCGCGGACGTGCCGTCGGTGAGGCTGCTGCTCGACCGCGCGCGCTCGGCGGGCGCGCCGTTGGAGCTCGACGCGACGACCGCGGACGACGTGGTGCGGGTCGTGCGCCGGCTCGACGGGCTGCCGCTGGCCATCGAGCTCGCCGCGGCCCGGCTGCGGTCGCTGACGGTGCACGAGGTCGCCGACCGGCTGGCCGACCGCTTCCGGTTGCTCACGGGTGGCAAGCGCACCGCCGTGCCGCGCCACCGCACGCTGCGCGCCGTCGTCGAGTGGAGCTGGGACCTGCTCGACCCGGTCGAGCGCGAGGTCGCCGAGCACTTCTGCGTCTTCGGCTCGGGCGCCACAGCCGTTGCGGTGCAAGCAGTCTGCCCGACCTGGCGTTCTACGACCGGGCAGCTGGACGGTGGCGCGGACGTCGACAGCCAGGTGGTCGACGTCCTGCACGCGCTGGTCGACAAGTCGATCCTGGTGGCGTCCGCCGACCGCACCGGATCACGCTTCCGCATGTTGGAGACGTTGCGGGAGTACGGGGCTGAGCGTCTGGCGGCGGAGGGGACGCTCGACGCGGCCCGCGACGCCCACGCCCGCTACCACGCCGCCCTGGCGTCGGCGGCCGACCGCCGGCTCCGCGGTCCCGAGCAGCTCGCGGCGCTGCACGTGCTCGACGTCGAGCGCGACAACGTTCTGGCGGCGCTGGGGTACCTGGGCGACGCGGGCGACGCCGTGGCCGCGGTCGATCTCGCGGTGCGGCTGGCCTGGTACTGGCTGCTGCGCGAGAACGGGCGCGACGCCGCGCGCTGGCTGCGGTTCGCCACGGCGGTGCCGGGTGCAGAGCGCTCGCCGCTGCACGCCGTGGCCGAGGCGATGGACCTCGTCACCTCGCTCGCCGTGGCGCCCGAGGGCTTGCAGCCCGACCGCGAGCTGCTCGCGTCCGACGACTACCAGCGCCGTCTGGTCGAGGTGGCGCAACGGCTCCCCGGCGAGGAGCTGCACCAGATCGTCCCCGTGCTGCAGCTGGTGCTGATGTTCTTCGCCGGCCGCCGCGACGACGCCACGGCCCTGATGGAGCGGGGCCTGGCGTCGTCCGACCCGTGGGTGCGCGCGGCCGCCCGGAGCGTGCGGCTCGCCTTCGCCGAGAACGTCGGCGACGTCGAGCTCGTGCGCGCGGACCTGCCCGTGGCGCTGGCCGAGTGGGAGCAGCTGGGTGACCACTGGGGTCTGGCCTCGACGCTGGGCGGGCGCGGCCAGCTGCGCACCATGGACGGCGACCTGGCGGGTGCCGCCGACGACCTCGAGGCGGCCCGGGGGCACCTGCGGCTGCTGGGCGGCGCGGGCGACGACTTCATGGTGACCGTGCGGCTGGCCGACCTGCGGCTGCGCGCCGGCGACGTCGACGGCGCCCAGCGCTACCTCGACGAGCTCGAGCAGCGCCGCCCCCGCAGCGGCCGGGTCGCCGACATGTCGGCCGTGATGGTGGGGCTGGCCGCCGCGGGCGTGGCCGAGGCGCGCGGCGACGCCGCCGAGGTGGCGCGGCGCTACGACGAGGTGCTCGGGCGGGTCGAGGCCTTCGGCGAGCCGGGACCGTTCGAGGCGCACGGCGCTGCCTGGGCCTACGCGTTCCTCGGCCTGGTCGACCTCGACCGCGGCGACCTCGACCGCGCGCGCACCCACGTCGTGGAGGCCTACCGCGTCGCGCTGATGACCGAGGATCTGCCGATCATCGCGACGGCGGGCACGTCGTCCGCCGCCCTGGCGCTGGTCCTGGGCCGGGTGCAGGAGGCGGCCGTGGTCCTCGGTGCCAGCGCCGCGCTGCGCGGTTCGCCCGACCTGACCCAGCCGCGCGTGGCCCGGCTCGTCCGCGAGTTGCGAGAGGGGTTGGGCGACAAGGGTTTCGAGGCCGCCTTCGCCCAAGGGCAGTCGCTCGCACCCGACGCTGCCACGGCGCGCGTCGACCCCGCCCCCTTCGCCGGTGGCGAGGGTGGGGGCGGGGTCGAGCGCGAGCGGCCGGTGGCTCAGGCCCGGCGGCGGTAGGCGCGCAGGGCCAGGGGGAAGAACACCCCGAGCAGCACGGCCATCCAGCCGAGCGTCCAGAGCAGGTCGTGCTGCACCGGGCCGCCCAGCATCAGCCCGCGCACCGCGCCGACCAGGTGGCTGATCGGGTTGACGTCGACGAACGACTGCAGCCAGCCGGGCATCGTGTCGGTCGGGACGAAGGTGTTGCTGCCGAAGCTCAACGGCAGCACCAGCAGGAACATCAGGCCCTGCACCGCACCCGGCGTGCGCACCAGCATGCCGACGTAGACCGAGATCCAGCCGAAGCAGAGCGCGAAGCCCATCGACAGCAGCAGGGCGCCGAGCGTCGGCAACCACCCGCCGGTCACGTCGAAGCCCATCAGCAGACCCGTGGTCATCATGACCGTGAACAGGATCAGGTACCGGACGACGTCCGCCGCCACCGCGCCCACCAGCGGCGCCGAGCGCGCGATCGGCAACGAGCGGAAGCGGTCGAACACGCCCTTCTCGATGTCGGCGTTGAGGTTCTGGCCCAGCGCGACGCTCGCCATCGCGATGGTCTGCCCGAACAGGCCGGGCAGCAGGAACTGCAGGTAGGCGTGCTGCGAGCCGCCGGCGATGGCGCCGCCGAAGATGTAGGTGAACATCGCCAGGAAGATGATCGGCTGCAACGTCACGTCGACGAGCGCCTCGGGCGTGCGCGCGGTCTTGATCAGGCTGCGCTTCGCGAGCACCAGCGTGTGGCGCAGGCCGTTGCGCGCCCCACCACCCGCCTGCGGCTCGGACGTCGGGCCGACCGGGGCGGGCACAGTGCGGTCGGGAGCGGTGGTGGTCATGCTGCCTCCTCGGGAGCAGTGGTGTCGTCGTCGCTCGCCGTGCGCCCGGTCAGCGTGAGGAAGACCTCGTCGAGGCTTGGCAGGTGCAGCGAGAACTCGTGGACGGTGATGCCGGCGGCGCTGATCCGGCCGACCAGCTCGGGCAGCAGCGAGTCGTCGTCGACCCGTGCGGTCAGCTCGTGCCGGCTGGTCTCCTCGGGCGCCTGGCGGGTCAGGTCGGCCAGGATCTGGCGGACCTCGCCCACGCGGGCCGGGTCGGTCGGGCGGACCCGCAGGCGCTGCCCGCCGATGACGTGCTTGAGGCCGTCGGGGGTGTCGTGCGCGATGACCCGGCCCCGGTCGATGACCGTGATCTCGTCGGCCAGCGCGTCGGCCTCCTCGAGGTACTGCGTGGTGAGCAGCACGGTCGACCCGTCGGCGACGACCCGGCGGACGACGTGCCACATCTCCTCGCGCTTGGCCGGGTCGAGCCCGGTGGTCGGCTCGTCGAGGAAGATCACCGACGGGCGGCCGACCAGGCTGGCGGCTAGGTCGAGGCGCCGCCGCATGCCCCCGCTGTAGGTCTTGGCGGTGCGGTCGGCGGCCGCGCCGAGGTCGAACCACTCGAGCAGCTCCGTGGCGCGGGCTCGGGCGTCGCGGCTGGTCAGGTTCAGCAGCTGGCCGATCATCACGAGGTTCTGGGTGCCGGTGAGGTCCTCGTCGACCGAGGCGTACTGGCCGGTCAGGCCGATCCGGGCGCGCACCGCGGCGGCGTCGCGGACGACGTCCAGGCCGTGCACGTGCGCGGTGCCGGAATCGGCCCGGAGCAGGGTGGCGAGCACGCGCACCGCGGTGGTCTTGCCCGCGCCGTTCGGGCCGAGGACGCCGAGCACGGTGCCCTCGCGGGCGGCCAGGTCGACGCCGGCCAGCGCCTGGGTGGCGCCGAAGCGCTTGGTGAGGCCGCTGGCCTCGATCGCGTACGTCATGTCAGGTCTCCCGGGGTCGTCGTTGCGGACGACGATGCAGGGTCGCGCTGGCACCGTCCGCACGCGGCGCTGTCACGCCCTGGCACGGACTGCTGACGCCGGCCCGGTCTACGGAGCGTGAGGGGGTTGAACGCACCGTCACGGAGCGTGGGCGGAGAGGGCGAACGGCTGGCTGATCCGCGGACGGCGCGGACGACGTCCGGGCACTCTCGTGACGTGGCCCTTCCTCAGCTCCCGGTCCGTCGGCCCCTCGCCGAGCGCGCCGACGTGATCATCGACCTCACCGCCGTCAGCCCGGCGCCGCCCGTCGGGCTGGCCCAGCTGGACGGCGTCATCAGCTGGCTCGCGCTCGACGACTGAGCGTTCCGCAAGCGCGATCAAGCCGCACGACCTCCCGCCCGGGCACCCTGGTGCCATGACGACGGACGTGATGACCCGGATCCTCGACCTGGTGACCCAGGCGATGGCCGAGCCGTCCACGACGGGCGAGGAGCTGGCCGGGCGGGCGTACCTGTCGCGGTTCCACTTCGACCGCCTGGTGAGCGCCGCCATGGGCGAGCCGCCCGGGGCCCTGCGCCGCCGGCTGCTGCTCGAGCGCTCGGCGTACCGGCTGCTCAGCACCGGCCACCCGGTGCTCGACGTCGCCGTCGAGGCGGGCTACGGCTCGCACGAGGCGTACACCCGGGCGTTCACCCGCGAGTACGGGTTCGCGCCCACCGCGCTGCGCCGCCGTCAGGTCCGCACCTTCCACGAGCTCGAGCTGCCGTGCCCGAGCGGGGTGCACTTCCAACCTCCCGGCGGCCTGCGGCTGCCGGCCCCGCGCAAGGAGAGCGCCATGGACGTCCTGCAGCAGCTCGTCGACCACCACGTCGAGAGCCTGACCGCGATCATCGACCGGGCCGAGCGGCTCGACGACGACCAGCTCGACCAGCCGATCGCGGTGTCGGTCGAGACCATCGACGGCGAGCAGAGCCTGCGCTCGCTGATCAACGCCATGGTGACGCAGGAGGAGCACTGGCTCTCGGCCCTGCGCGGCGGCGACTGGCCCGACGAGAGCGACCAGAGCGTGGCCGGGCTGCGCTCGCGGCACGCCGTGGCGGGACGCGACTACCAGGAGATGGTGCGCGAGACCCTCGAGCGCGAGCGCCTGGCCGACACCTTCGTCGACACCACCTGCGGTCCGGCCGACGCCACCACGCACACGCTCGGCGGCACCATCGGGCACGTCATCACGTTCGCGGCCGTGCGGCGCACGCTGGCCGTCGGCGCGCTCGAGACCTACGGGATCCGGGACGAGGCGCACCTCGACGACCCGCGGCCCGGCATGGACGCCGCCGCCCGCTGAGGTCGCTGCAGCGCGACCGACATGCGCAACGGCGGCTGCCGACCGGCACGGCCGCGGGCGGCCGCCGTTGCGCATGTTGCCCTCGCTCGTCCGCGCAGGCACCGAGGGGGGTGCCTGCCGCTCACGCGCACGACCCCCCGTGTGTGCCTGCTCTACGGCAGGTCGGCGTCAGCCGGCCGTGAGGTCGGGCACGGTGATGGTGCCGTCGGCGGCGAGCTCGAAGCCGGGGTTGTGGGCGACCTCCCAGCAGTGGCCGTCCGGGTCGCGGAAGTAGCCCGCGTACCCGCCGTAGAAGGTTTCGGCGGCGGGCTTGGTGACCGTCGCGCCTGCCGCCTCGGCCGCGGCCATGACCTCGTCGACCTCCTGCGGCGAGCGCACGTTCTGCGCGATCGCCACACCCCCGAACCCGTCGCCCGAGGCGTCGGCGGCCTCGAGCCCGGCGTCCTCGGCGAGCGCCGGGCGTCCCCACAGGACGACGGCCAGCCCGCCCGCCTGGAAGAAGACCGTGCGCTCGACCTCCTGCCCCTGCCAGCCGAGCGCCTCGTAGAAGGCCTTGGCGCGGTCGAGGTCGGCCACGCCGAGGGTCACCATGCTGATCCGCTGCTCCATCCCGGCACGCTAGCCGCTGGCGTCCCGGCGGTCGCGGCGGCGGCGGTCGCGCAGCTGGAGGACGCCGCGCACGAACACATACCCGAAGACCAGGACGCCGATCCCGCCGACCCCGCGCACCGGCCAGTGCCGCCGGGGCGTCACGTCGTCACCGCCGGTCAGCAGGGCGACCAGGCTCAGCACGACGCCCAGCAGCACCACCGCGAGCGCGACTTCCGGCACGCGGCGGAACCACCGCCGGAGCCGGTCCTCGGTGCTCACGCCCCCGATGGTGACGGTGGGGCGCCGTGCCCGCGAGCGGGGCCGACGCCCCGGGAGCTCAGGGCCGGTCGGAGAGCGGCATCGACTTGAACTCGCGGACCTCCTGCGGCCAGCCGCAGCCCTCGGCGATCTTGCCGGCCCACACGCGGGCCTGGGCCTCGTCGGGCACGTCGATGATGGTCAGCCCGCCGAGGTACTCCTTGGTCTCGACGTACGGGCCGTCGGTGACGACGACCTCGCCGCTGGTGGCGTCCGCGCTGAACGCCTTCTGCACGTCCTCGTCGAGCCCGCCGGCGAAGCGCAGCACGCCGGCGTCCCGCATCTCGCGCACCACCGCCATCGAGGGCTCCACGCGCGTCGCGTACCACTCCTCGGGGTGGTCGCCGACCCACTGCTGGTTGAAGAAGATGATGTACTCGGCCATCGATGCTCCCTGCCTCGTGCGCGGGCCCCGTGCCCGCCTCAACCTAGACGACGCACGGGGCCCGGCCGATCCGACAGGGTCGGCGAAAAACCTTCTGGACCGACCTCAGGCGGCCGGACCGGCACCCGGCATCGGGCAGACCGCGCCCGTTCCGCCGATGCCGCAGTACCCGTTGGGCACCTTGTAGAGGTACTGCTGGTGGTAGTCCTCGGCGTAGAAGAACTCGCCTGCCTCGGACGCCGGCTTGAGCTCGGTGGTGATGTCGCCGTAGCCCTTGGCCCGCAACGACTCCTGGTACGCCCCGCGCGAGGTCTCGACCAGCTCGCGCTGCTCGTCCGTCGTCCAGTAGATCGCCGACCGGTACTGCGTGCCGCGGTCGTTGCCCTGCCGGAAGCCCTGGGTCGGGTCGTGCGCCTCCCAGAACGTCTTGAGCAGCTCGGCCGTCGACACCTTGGCGGGGTCGTAGGCGACCAGCACGGCCTCGGTGTGCCCGGTGCGGCCGGTGCAGGTCTCGTCGTAGGTCGGGTTCGGCGTCAGGCCGCCCTGGTAGCCGACGGCGGTCGTCACGACGCCGGGGGTCTGCCAGAAGATGCGCTCGGCGCCCCAGAAGCAGCCCATGGCGACGTAGAGCACCTGGGTGCCCTCGGGCCAGGGGCCCTTGAGCGGCGTCCCGAGGACGGCGTGCGTCTCGGGCACGGGGTAGGGGGTGCTGGCGCGGCCGGGCAGGGCCTCGTCAGCGGTGATCATGCGGGACTTCAGCGATGAGCCGAACAGCACGGTGGACCTCCTCGTGGGGGTTGCACGGTGTACAACCACGCTCGCCCGCACGGCGTTCCCCCGCGCGTGCGAGGTGGCTCACACGACGTAGGCGTCGTCGTCCGGGGTGGCGAGGCGACGGGTGGCCGGACGGCGGGTGACGGCCTCCCACGCCCGCGCGACCAGGGGCAGGGCGACGGCGAGGGAGTCCGGCGGCAGCGCGTACGGCAGCCGGACCCACTGCTCCAGCGAGCCGTCGGCCGAGAACCGCGAGCCGGCCGTGAGCCGCACCCCGAGGTCGGCCGCCGCCGCTGCGAGCGCCGTGGCCGACGGCGAGGGCAGCCGGCACCAGAGCACCTGCCCGCCGCTCGGCACCCGCACCTGCCACGACGGCAGCAGCTCGGCCAGCAGCGAGAGCAGCAGGTCGCGGCGCTGGCGCAGCTCGCCGACCCGGTGGGCGCGGACGGCGTCGAGCTCGCCCATGAGGTGCAGCAGGGCGAGCTGCTCGAGCACGGGGCTGGCGAGGTCCTGGCGCGAGCGCAGCGCGGCGAGCCGGGCGACGGTCGCGGCGTCCGAGCGCAGCCAGCCCACCCGCAGCCCGCCCCAGACCACCTTGCTCGACGAGCCGACGGTCACGACCGGCGTCCGGCCGGCGTGCACCGCGAAGGGCCGCGGCGCCGGCCCGAGGTCGTCCAGCGCCAGCTCGACCAGCGTCTCGTCGACCACGGCGAGCGTGCCGCTGCGGTCGAGCGCACGGGCGACGGCGGCCCGCGTCGCGTCGTCCATGAGCGAGCCGGTGGGGTTCTGGAAGTCGGGGATCAGGTAGGCGGCGCGCGGCGCGGTCTGCCGGGCGGCGGCGACGAGCTGGTCGACGTCCCACGTGCCGCTGGCGGGGTCGACGGCCACCGGCACGGCCCGCGCGCCCAGGTCGGTGACGACGTCCAGGCCGTTGGGGTAGCCGGGCTGCTCGACGAGCACGCGGTCGCCGGTGCCGGCTGCCAGCGTGAGCCCGAGCCGCACGGCCTGCAGCGCGCCGGAGGTGACCAGCACCTGCTCGTCGGTGGTGGGCAGCCCTCGCTCGGTGAAGCGGTCGGCCAGGGCCTGGCGCAGCGGCGCCAGCCCGCGGTAGTCGTAGCCGGTGCCGGGCAGGTGCCGCGGCAGGGCGTCCAGCGCAGCGGCGTAGGCGGGGTAGAGGTGCGGGGGAGCGGGCGGCGCCGCGTGCGCGAGGTCGAGCACGCCCTCGGGCGCCGGTTCAGGTGCCCACGTCGGCACCTCGGCGCCGGTGGTGGGCAGCGACGTCCAGGTGCCCGAGCCCTGCCGGCTGGCGGCGTGGCCGTTCTCGCGCAGCACGTCGTAGGCGGCGCTCACCGTCGTGCGGCTGACCCCGAGCGCGGCGGCGAGCTCGCGCTCGGGCGGCAGGCGGACGCCGACCGGCAGCCGACCGTCGAGCACCAGCAGCCGCACGCGCGCGGCCAGTGCCGCGTAGGCGGGTCCGCCGGACGTCGGCCAGGCGCCGAGCAACCGGGTGAGCTCGCGAGGTCCGATCCGGCGGGAGGGCACCAGACCACTGTGCGCGGATTGGCCCTGGATCTCAAGGCCAATCGAGGACGATCCTGAGGTCATGCTCCTGCGACGCCTCGTGCAGCTCTACGTCGGCCTGACGCTCTACGGCGTCTCGATGGCCCTCTTCGTGCGCTCCGACCTGGGCGTCATGCCCTGGGACGTGCTGCACCAGGGGCTGTCCCGAC
Source organism: Angustibacter peucedani (assembly GCF_054779595.1). Classification (NCBI taxonomy): domain Bacteria; kingdom Bacillati; phylum Actinomycetota; class Actinomycetes; order Kineosporiales; family Kineosporiaceae; genus Angustibacter; species Angustibacter peucedani. The sequence goes on along the minus strand of NZ_BAAGXY010000036.1, from coordinate 2,992 downwards.
ACGTCGGCCTGAGCATCGGCACCTGGACGATCATCGTCGGCGCGGTCGTGCTGCTGGGCTGGATCCCGCTGCGGGAGAGGCCCGGCGTCGGCACGGTCAGCAACGTGCTGGTGATCGGCGTCGTGCTCGACGCGGTGCTGCGCCTGCTGCCGGACGTCGACCACCTGGCCGTGCGCGCCGCGCTGGTCGTGGCGGGGCTGGTCCTGAACGCGATCGCCACGGCGATGTACATCGGCGCCCGCCTCGGTCCTGGCCCGCGCGACGGGCTGATGACCGGGCTGGTGCGCCGCACCGGCGGCTCGGTGCGGCTGGTGCGCACCGGCATCGAGGTGGTCGTGGTGCTCGCGGGCTGGGCGCTCGGCGGCACCCTCGGGGTCGCCACGGCGGCGTACGCGCTGGGCATCGGGCCGCTGGTGCAGGTCTTCCTGCCGCTGCTCACGGTGCCCGAGGGGCCGCCGCTGCCCGCCGACGTCCCGGATACGCTCGCGGCGTGAGCAGCAGCGACCAGACGCCAGGGTTCAGCACCCGCGCCATCCACGCCGGGCAGGACCCCGATCCCCTCACCGGGGCGGTCGTCCCGCCGATCTACCAGGTGTCGACCTACAAGCAGGACGGCGTCGGCGGCCTGCGCGGTGGCTACGAGTACTCGCGCTCGGCCAACCCGACGCGCACGGCGCTCGAGGAGTGCCTGGCCGCGCTCGAGGGCGGCAGCCGGGGGTACGCCTTCGCGTCCGGCCTGGCCGCCGAGGACACCCTGCTGCGCGCGGTCTGCCGGCCGGGCGACCACCTGGTGGTGCCGAACGACGCCTACGGCGGCAGCTACCGGCTGTTCGCGAAGGTGGCCGAGCCGTGGGGCCTGTCGCACACGCCGGTCGACCTCGGCGACCTCGACGCGGTGCGCGACGCGGTGCAGCCCGGCACGACCCGCGTGGTCTGGTGCGAGACGCCGACCAACCCGCTGCTCAACGTCAGCGACATCGCCGGGCTGGCCGAGATCGCCCACGCCGCAGGGGCTCTGCTGGTCGTCGACAACACCTTCGCGACGCCGTACCTGCAGAGCCCGCTGGCGCTCGGTGCGGACGTCGTCGTGCACTCGACCACGAAGTACGCCGGTGGCCACTCGGACGTCGTCGGCGGTGCGCTCGTGACGACTCGTTCTCCCGCAACGGGTTTCGAGGACCTCGACGACCGCGTGGGCTTCCACCAGAACTCGATGGGCGCCGTCAGCGGCCCCTTCGACGCCTGGCTCGTGCTGCGCGGGCTCAAGACCCTCGCGGTGCGCATGGACCGCCACTGCGACAACGCCGAGAAGGTCGTGGCGTTCCTCGCCGAGCACCCGCGGGTGTCGCAGGTGCTGTACCCCGGGCTCGACCAGCACCCGAACCATGCCGTTGCGGCGCAGCAGATGCGGCGCTTCGGCGGCATGGTGAGCTTCCGGCTGCGCGGCGGCGTCGAGGAGGCGCTCGGCGCCTGCAAGCGGGCCGAGGTCTTCACGCTCGGCGAGTCGCTCGGCGGTGTCGAGTCGCTGATCGAGCACCCCGGCCGCATGACCCACGCCAGCGTCGCCGGGTCGGTGCTCGAGGTGCCGGACGACCTGGTGCGCCTGTCGGTCGGCATCGAGGACGCCGACGACCTGCTGGCCGACCTGGAGCAGGCGCTCAGCTAGCCCGCGAGCTCCTCGACGCCCAGCACCTCGGGCAGCATCCGGGCGGGCTCGACCGTCTCGGTGTAGCGGAACCGCGCCAGCTCGACCTGGCGCGCCGTCGTCGTCCCGAGGTCGAGGGCGCGCCGCGCGCCCGCCCACGCCACGAGCCCCTCGGGATCGGCGACGTCGGCCGCGAGGTGCACGAGCGTCGAGTACCAGATGTCGCGGCTGAAGCCGTCCTCGTGGCGGCTGTCGTCGCCGAGCTCCTCGCGCAGCACGCGCGACAGGTCGGCGGCCGCGTCGTCGACCGGCTCGGCGGCGAGCATCACGCTGATCGGGGTGAGCGTGATCCCGAGCAGCCGCAGGGTGACCGGCCGGCAGCGGTCTGCCGTGCGCCGCAGGGCCGCGCGGTAGCGCCCGAGGGCGGGGTCGTCGTCCGGGACGTCGTGCCGGTACGCCTCCAGCGCGCGCACCGTGAAGTGCGAGGTGCCCGCGAGCCCGGTGCCGAAGTGCCCCGGACCGGCGAGCGCCAGGGCCTCGCGCGCCAGCTCGTCGATCCGCGGGGCGCTGTCCTCGTCCGGCGAGAGGTAGACGCTGACCGGCCACCGCCCGCCCTCGACCGGCTGGGTGTCGCGCTGGTGCTGCTGGGTGCGGATCAGCGGTGCGGCCAGGTCGAAGAGCTCGTCGAAGCGGGTGCGGTTCACCGCAGGGAGGCTAGCGGCCGTCCCGTCGGCGCATCGGCAGCACCCGACGGGTCTGGCGGGCTTGCGCGAGCCGCACGCCGCGCTCGTCCCAGACCTCCGCCTCGTCGACCGCCCAGCCCTGCACCGACCACAGGGTGCGCTGCTCGACCAGCACCCACGGGCCGTCCGCCGCGTGCCCGGTGAGGTGCACGGCGAGGTCCACGCTCGGCACCGGGGCGGGCGTCGTGGCGACCCCGTACAGCCCCGGCGGCAGGGCGTCGGCCAGCGTCACGAGGTCCGCGGCGTCCGGACGGCGGTCGTCGACGAAACGGACCCAGGCGCGCAGCCGCGGGGTGGGGCCGCCCGCGAGGGGCCGCGACCCGTCGGCCGTGCGGAACTCCAGGTGCTGGCTGAACGGCACCAGCTCGCGGGGCAGCACGACGACCGGGCAGCCGGCCGGCGGCGGCACGGACGGCGCGGGCTCGGGCGCCCAGGCCAGCCCGGGCTCGCGGGCCGCGCCCAGCAGGGCGGTGCCGACCGCCACCTCGCGACCGTCCTGGACGGCGGCGACCTGCGTGACGGCGGTGCTGCCCGAGGCGCTCACCGGGGTGGCGGCCAGCTCGAGCAGGCGCTCGTCGACCGGTCGCAGGAAGTGCGCGGTGAG
>NZ_BAAGXY010000035.1:0-25628 GCF_054779595.1 Angustibacter peucedani | reverse complement strand
CGAGCAGCGCGGTCGCGAGGCCCAGGTGCACGTCGCCGGGAGCGGCCGGGCCGAGCAGCAGCAAGCCGCCCAGCACCGTCGGGACCGCGAGCACCACGAGCGGCGCCGTCATCGCGACCGGCACGGGCGTAACAGCCACCGCGCCCTCGGCCGCGGCCGCCGCGGCGCCGTGCTCGACGTCCTCGACCGGCTCCATGTCGTCGTGGGCCTCGGCGCGGGTCTCGCGCACCACCAGCCACCAGGTGCGACCGCAGTAGGCCGCCGTCACCAACCCGGTCACCAGCCCGACCACCAGCACCAGCACCGCCGCCCAGGCGTACGGGCCGTGCGCGCCCTCCTCGGCGGCGCCGAGGACGGCTTCCTTCGACCAGTAGCCCGAGAGCGGCGGCAGCCCGGCCAGCGAGGCGAGGCCGAGGGTGAAGAGGCCGGCGACGAGGGGCGAGCGCCGCCCGGCACCTGCCAGGTCGCCGAGGGACGTCGAGTGCACCTGGTGTGCGAGGGCGCCGGCGGACAGGAACAGCAGGGCCTTGAACCCCGCGTGCGAGAGCAGGTGCAGCGTGGACGGCGCGGCGCCCAGCTCGGGGGTCGTGACGGCGAGGGCGGCCAGCAGGTAGGCGACCTGGCTGATGGTCGACCACGCGAGCACGCGCTTCAGGTCGGTCTGCACGCACGCGACCAGCGCAGCACCCAGCATGGTGACCGCGGTGACGACGGCCAGGACGGCGCGGGCGGCCGGGGCCTCGAGCAGCAGCGGCAGCAGGCGGGCGAGCACCACGCCACCGGCCGCGACCATGGTGGCCGCGTGGATCAACGCCGACACCGGCGTCGGGCCCTCCATCGCGTCCGGCAGCCAGGTGTGCAGCGGGAACTGCGCCGACTTGCCGACGACCCCGGCCACCAGCAGCAGCGCGGCCGCCGTGAGGGCGGGCGTGCCGACGGCGGCGAGCGTCTCGGGCCGCAGCAGCGTCGAGATGCTCGTGGTCTCGGCCGCGACCCACAGCAGCACGATCCCGAGGAGGAACCCGACGTCGCCGACGCGCGTCATCAAGAACGCCTTCACCGCCGCCGCGCGCGCCGCCTCGCGCTCGCTCTCGTGCCCCACCAGCAGGTACGAGCACAGGCCCATGGCCTCCCAGCCGACGAGCAGCAGCAGCAGGTCGTCGGCCTGGACGACGAGCAGCATGGCCGCCGTGAACAGCGAGACGGTCGCGGCGTACGCGCGGTAATGGGGGTCGTCCGCCTGGTAGGCGGTCGAGTAGACCTGCACGCACAGCGCCACGACCGCCACCATGACGGCGACCACGGCGCTGAGCTGGTCGGACCGGACGGCGAGCTCGACCGTGCCCGCACCCGTCGGCACGGGAGGGAGCAGAGCCGCGCCCGCGACGTCCAGATCCTTTGCGGCGCAGACGAGCTGGACGACGGCGACGAACAGGGCCAGAGCGGCCCCACCGACCGCGATCGCCGCCGACCGGGCCCGTGCGGTGCGCGGCACGAGCAGTCCCAGGAGCGCAGCCAGCGCGGGCAGCAGCACGACGAGCCGCGCGGCCCACGCCGCGGTCGTCACGCGGCGTCCACGGGCTCGACGCGCTCGACGTCCGCGCTCTCGGCGAGGTCGCGCGCGGCCCGCAGGTCGACGTCACCGCGCCGGCGGAACAGCAGCAGCACCACGGCGAGCGCCACGCCCACCTCGGCCGCGGCGACCGTGACGACGAACACCGTCATGACCTGGCCGCCGTGCAGCGCGTCGCGGTACGCCGCGTCGAACGCGACGAGCAGCAGTCCGGCCGCGTTGAGCAGCAGCTCGACGCCCACCAGCACCAGCACCGCGTTGCGCCGGGCCAGCACGCCGTACACGCCCGCGCCGGCGAGCAGCGCGGCGAGCACCACCGGCAGCGCGAGGTGGATCACCGGCCACCGTCCTCGCGCGAGAGCACCAGCGCGGCGACGAGGGCGGCGAGCAGCAGCAGCGACAGCAGCTCGAACGGCAGCGCCCACGCGCCGAACAGCGAGCGCGCCAGGGGCTGCGCGGCCGCCCGGTGGTCGGCGACCACGACCTCGCGACCCTGCACCGCCATGACGAGCGACGTCCCGAGCAGGCCGGCCACCGCGACGCCGGCGAGGCTGGCGGCCAGTCGCTGCGGCCACGACGCGTCGACGTCGTCCGAGCGACCGATCGGCGCGCGGGTCAGCATCATCGCGAACAGCACGAGCACCACCACGGCACCGACGTACACCAGCAGCTGCACCAGCGCGACGACCTCGGCGCCCAGCACCAGGTAGCACCCGGCCAGAGCGCCGAGTGCCGTCACCAGCCACAGCGCCGCGTGAACCACCTGCCGCGTCAGCACCGCCATCAGCCCGGACGACGCCGCCAGCAGCCCGGTGAGGGCGAAGAGCACGTCGCGCGTGGTCACGAGTCCCCCTGCGCCGCAGGCGGATCCGCGGCCTTGACCGGACGGCGCGGCCGCGCCGGGCGCGAGGCCGCCGCGACCTCCTTGGGCTCGGCCGCCGCGGCGTCGTGGGCCGGGGGCGGTGGCACGGTGGGCATCCACTCGCCCAGCCGCTCCTTGTCGTGCATCAGGTCGCGGATGTCGAGCTCGGCGTACTCGAACTCCGGGCTCCAGTGCAGCGCATCGAACGGGCAGACCTCGATGCAGATGCCGCAGTACATGCAGAGCGAGAAGTCGATGTCGAAGCGGTCGAGCACGTTGCGCTGCCTCTCGCGGCCGCCCTCGGTGGTGGCCGGCAGCGTCTCCTTGTGCGAGTCGATGTAGATGCACCAGTCGGGGCACTCGCGCGCGCAGAGCATGCAGACCGTGCAGTTCTCCTCGAGCAGCGCGATGACCCCTCGGCTGCGCGGCGGCAGGTCGGGCGGGACGTCCGGGTACTCGGCGGTGTGGCTCGGCCGGGCCAGCGTGCGCGCGGTGACGGCCAAGCCCTTGATCAGCCCGGGCAGCGCGCCCGGCTTCGAGCCGGTGGGCTCGCTCATGCGGTCATCACCACCACGACACCGGTCAGGGCGAGCTGGGCCAGTGCGAGCGGCACGAGCACCTTCCACGCCAGGGCCTGCAGCTGGTCCTCGCGCAGCCGCGGCCAGGCGACGCGCACCCAGATGACGAGCACGGCGACGACTCCGGTCTTCAGCAGCGTCCACAGCCAGCCGAGCTGGTCGCTGAACGGCCCCTGCCACGCGCCGAGGAACAGCACGGCCGTCAGCGCCGACAGGACGACGATCCCGGCGTACTCGCTCAGCAGGAAGAACGCGAAGCGCAGGCCGGTGTACTCGGTGTACGGGCCGAACACGATCTCGGAGTCGGCCACCGGCATGTCGAACGGCGGGCGGGCCAGCTCGGCGACGCCGGCGACGACGAAGCAGACCAGCGCGGGCGCCTGCCAGACCAGCCACCACGGCCGCCAGGCCTCGCCGATCGCGGTGAGCGACAACGATCCTGCGGCCATCGCGACGCTGCTGCCGGCCAGCACGATCGGCAGTTCGTACGACAGCAGCTGGGCCGCTGTGCGCAGCCCGCCGAGCAGCGCGTACTTGTTCGCGCTGCTCCACCCGGCCATCAGCGTGCCGAGCACCCCGACCGCGCTGGCGGCCAGGACGAACAGCAGGCCGGCGTCCAGGTCGGCGCCGACCACGCCGGGCGACAACGGGATCGCCACCATGGCCACGAGGTACGGCACCAGCGCGACGCCGGGCGCGAGCCGGAAGACGCGACGGTCGGCCGCGGCCGGGGTGACGTCCTCCTTCTGCACGAACTTCACGCCGTCGGCGACGAGCTGGGCCCAGCCGTGGAACCCGCCGGCGTACATCGGCCCCAGCCGGCCCTGCATGTGCGCCATGACCTTGTGCTCGGTCTGGCCGACCAGCAGCGGCAGCACCAGGAAGGCGGCGAGCACCCCCACGACGCGGACGACGACCTCGAGCGGCTCAGGCATCGCGCGGCCCCCAGCTCGGGTCGGGCACGCCGGGCGGCAGCATCTTGCGGCGGGACGGCGAGGCGTGCGCGTCGCTCTCCCCCGGCTCCTTGGCGCCCGGCCACGGCTTGCTGGCCCGCGCGGCCAGGACGAACGACTTGCGCAGCGGCGTGCCCTCGAAGCCGTCGGGCAGCAGCAGCGGCCGCAGCCCCAGCGGCTCGCCGTCGAGGGTGCGCGCGCCGTCGTCGAAGCCGGTGAAGTCGACGCCGAACATCTCGGCCGTCTCGCGCTCGTGCCAGGCCGCGCCGGGCCACAGGTCGGTGACGCTGGCGAGGGCGAGCGCGTCGTCCGGGATGCGGGTGCGGACGAGCAACCGCACCAGCCCGGCGCTCTCGCCGATGCCGTCACCGCCGGACGCCGACACCACCAGGTGCGCGACGACGTCGACCGCGGCCGGCTCGGCCTCGGGCTCGTCGACCGCCGAGAGCCAGTCGAAGAAGTCGGTGCCGAGGTGGTCGCGGCAGGCCGCGAGCGCCGCGTGCCACTGGTCCGGCGGCACGTCGACGCAGACCACGCCCTGGGCGTCCTCGGCAGCCAGCGGCTCGTCGTCCGGGCTGCGGCCCATGGCGTCGGCCAGCCGGCGCGCGACGAGGTCGGGCGCGCCGATCGCCGGGCTCACGACGCCGGCTCCGCGGGCAGCACCGGGCCGGCGTCGTCGGCCGTGACCAGCGGGCGGGTGACCTGCCCGGCCTGCACCGGACGACGGCGCTGCGCGATCGCCGCCCCGCTGACCTGCTCGGCCGCGATCTTCTCCTGCAGGCGCAGGATCCCGTGCAGCAGTCCCTCGGGACGCGGCGGGCATCCGGGCACGTAGACGTCGACGGGGATCAGCTGGTCGACGCCCTTGGTGACGCAGTAGGAGTCCCAGTACGGGCCGCCCGAGTTGCTGCAGGCGCCGAACGAGATGACGTACTTCGGCTCGGGCATCTGCTCGTAGAGCCGCTTGATCGCGGGCGCCATCTTGTCGGTGACGGTGCCGCTCACGACCATCAGGTCGGCCTGGCGCGGGCCGGGCGCGAACGGGATCACGCCGAGCCGGATGAAGTCGTGGCGCGCCATGGAGGCCGCGATGAACTCGATGGCGCAGCAGGCCAGGCCGAAGTTGAAGACCCAGAGGCTGTAGCGGCGTCCCCAGTTCAGCACCAGCCGCAGCGGTCGAGGTGCCGCCTCGGCGAGGGGCCCCACACGTGGTGCGGGCAGGTCGACGGCCACACCGGCACCCTACTGCGGCCGGTCAGCCGTCCTCGTGGTCCTCGACCCACTCCTGCGGGTCCTTGTCGACCGGCTCGACCCCGCGCGCCCAGTGCTGGGCCTCGAACCGCAGGAACTGCACCGCCAGGTCGTGCCGCTGCTCCAGGCTCGCGTGCTCGCGGAAGTCGGTGAGGTCCTGGCGCTCCTCCTCGGCCATGTGGTCGCTGTTGGCGACGTTGGCCTCGGTGACGGCCTTCCACCAGGCCCCGCTGCCGGTCTTGCTCTTGCGGACGTCGCGGATGCCCTGGCGGATCTCGTTGTGGTCCTTGATCGCGTCCTCGGTCTCCTCCTCGACGTCGTCCGCGTCGCCGCCGCCCGTGCCGACCTGGAGCAGCTGGGGGTAGAAGAACTTCTCCTCGCCCTCGGCGTGCACCTCGAGCAGGATCTCGAGCCGCTCCCACAGCGCGGCCAGGCCCTCGGTGTCGTCGCGCGGCCACTCCTCGAGCATCGCGAACATGCGGCGCTGCTCGGCGTGCTGGTGCAGGATCACCTCGGTGATGTCCACGGCTGCGGGCTCCTCGTCGTCGTGATGGTCGTCGTCCTCGTGGTCGGCGCAGCCAGCATCGCCGAGGTCGCCCCGGCCCGCACCGCGAGCGTCCGCCCGGCTCGTCCGGGTCTGTCCGCGACCGTCCACGGGTCGAGACGCAGGCGTCCGGGTGGCGGGACGTCTCGTACCGTGAGCGCACCACCACGACGTCCTCGGGAGCCTCGCGTGAGCACTCGGACCACCCGCACCGCCCTCGTCGGGCTCGCTGCCGCCGCCACGGTCGCCCTCGGCGCCTGCGCCCCGGCGGACGAGGGCAGCGCCACCGGCGCCACGCCGACCGGCAGCGCCAGCGCCTCGTGCACCAAGGACTCGCTCGCGACGCAGACCAAGGGCACGTTCACGGTCGGCACCGACAAGCCGGCGTACGAGCCGTGGTTCGTCGACGACGACCCGAGCAACGGCAAGGGCTTCGAGTCGGCGGTCGCGTACGCGGTGGCCGCGAAGCTCGGCTTCGCGCAGGCCGACGTGAAGTGGTCGGTCGTCAGCTTCAACCAGGCCACCGCGCCGGGGCCGAAGACGTTCGACGTCGACATCAACCAGGTGTCGATCACCGACGAGCGCAAGAAGAACCTCGACTTCTCGTCCGGCTACTACGACGTCGCTCAGTCGGTGGTCACCGTGAAGGGCAGCAAGGCCGAGAACGCCGCCAGCATCGCCGACCTCAAGAAGCTCAAGCTCGGCGCGCAGGTCGGCACCACGAGCTACACCGCCGCGACCACCACCATCGCGCCCGAGCAGAAGGTGGCCGTCTACAACACCAACGACGACGCCAAGGCCGCCCTGCAGAACGGTCAGATCGACGCGCTCGTCGTCGACCTGCCCACCGGCCTCTTCCTGGCCGCCGCCGACCTGAAGGACGGCAAGCTCGTCGGGCAGATCCCCACCACCGGCACGCCCGAGCAGTTCGGCATGGTGCTCGACAAGGGCAGCGCGCTCACCACCTGCGTGTCGCAGGCCGTCGACGCGCTGCGCCAGGACGGCACGCTCGACCAGCTCGAGCAGCAGTGGCTCACCAGCACCGCCGGGGCCCCCGAGCTGAAGTGAGCGGGCCAGCAGCAGCACCCGGCACCGCGGCGCCCCCCGCGCTGTCGGCGCGCCAGCTCGAGCGGCTGGCGTACCGCCGGCGCCGGGCCGTGCGCTCGGCGCTCGTCGGGCTCGGCAGCACCGTGGTCGTGGTCGGCCTGGTGGTCGCCGGCGTCGTGAGCAGCCCCGGCTGGCCGCGGGTGAAGGCGAGCTTCTTCGACCTGGACGTCGCGCGGCAGTCGCTGCCGGACGTGCTGGTCGGCCTGTGGCTCAACGTGCGCGTGATGGCCGTCTGCGCGGTGTTCATCCTGGTGATCGGCATGGCGCTGGCGGTGATGCGCACCTTGCGCGGGCCGGTGTTCTTCCCGCTGCGCGCCTTCGCCACGGCGTACGTCGACCTGTTCCGCGGCATGCCGTTGCTGCTCGTGCTGCTGCTGGTCGGGTTCGGCGTCCCAGGCCTGCGGTTGCAGGGGCTGCCGGGCAGCGTCGTCTTCTACGGCGGCGTCGCGCTGGTGCTGACCTACTCGTCGTACGTCGCGGAGGTGTTCCGGGCCGGCATCGAGTCGGTGCACCCGAGCCAGCAGGCCGCGGCGCGCGGGCTCGGCCTGAGCTACCCCCAGACGATGCGCTTCGTCGTCCTGCCGCAGGCGGTGCGGCGCGTGGTGCCGCCGCTGCTGAACGACCTGGTGAGCCTGCAGAAGGACTCGGGCCTGATCTCGATCCTCGGCGTCATCGACGCCGTCCGGGCCGCGCAGATCAACCAGGCGACCTACGCCAGCTTCACGCCGTACGTCGTCGCCGGTGCGCTGTTCGTGCTGCTGACGATCCCGCTGACGCGGCTGACCGACCGGGTGGCGCGGCGGCAGGGCTGGCAGGGCGCAGGGGGCGTCCCGTGAACGCGCCGCTGCTGAGCGTCCAGGGCCTGCGCAAGTCCTACGGCGACGCGGTGGTGCTCGACGGTCTCGACCTGGACGTCGAGGCGCACCGCACCATCGCGCTGATCGGGGCCTCGGGCTCGGGCAAGTCGACCCTGCTGCGCTGCATCGACCTGCTCGAGGTCGTCGACGACGGCGTGGTCGAGCTCGAGGGGCGCGACGTCACCGACCCGCGGGTCGACGCCGACGAGGTGCGGTCGCGCGTGGGCATCGTCTTCCAGGCCTACAACCTGTTCCCGCACCTGCGGGTGCTCGACAACATCACCCTCGCGCCCCGTCGGGTGCACGGTGTCTCGCGCGAGCGGGCCGAGGACGACGCGATGCAGGTGCTGCGCCGGGTCGGGTTGCAGGACAAGGCCCGCGCGTGGCCGGACGAGCTGTCGGGCGGCCAGCAACAACGCGTCGCGGTGGCCCGGGCCCTGGTGACCCAACCGGTGCTGATGCTGCTCGACGAGGTCACCAGCGCGCTCGACCCCGAGCTCGTCGGCGAGGTGCTGGCGATGCTGCGCGACCTCAAGGACGACGGCATGACGATGCTCGTCGCCACCCACGAGATGTCGTTCGCGCGCGACGTCGCCGACGAGGTCGTGTTCCTGGACGGCGGGCGCGTGCACGAGTCCGGGCCGCCGGCGCAGGTGCTGGGCGACCCCCAGCAGCCGCGCACGCAGCAGTTCCTGCGCCGCGTCGTGGAGTCCGGCCGGCTCTGACGCTTCGTGCTGCACCGACGTCCGCGCCGGTGGGCAGGTGGGACGATGCGCGCCATGAGCGAGGACGCCGGGTTCCCGTCGCGCTCGTTCGTGCTGTTCTGGCGCGCCAGCGCGGTCTCGGCGTCCGGCACCTACATCACGCTCTTCGCCCTGCAGGCCCTCGTCGTGCTGACGTTGCACGGCACCGCCACCGAGGTCGGGTGGCTCAACGCCGCGCGCTGGCTGCCGTTCCTGGTGCTCGGCGTCGTGGTGGGTGCGGTCGTCGACCGGCACCCGCGCCGTCCCCTGCTGGTCGCCACCGACCTCGTGCAGGCGGTGCTGCTCGCGCTGGTCCCCCTGCTGTGGTGGCTGCACCTGCTGTCGTTGCCCGCGCTGCTCCTGGTGGTGCTGCTCGGTGGCGTCGCCACGGTCGTGAACGGCGCGGCAGAGATGGCCTTCATGCCGCGCCTGGTGCCGCGGCCGCACCTGCAGCGGGCCCACGCCCGGGTGGACGGTGCCGACGCAGCGGCCATGACCGCGGGTCCAGCCCTCGGCGGGGTGCTCGTCGGAGCGCTCGGCGCCCCCTTGGCGGTGCTCGTGGACGCGGCCACCTACCTGTTCTCGGCGCTGACGCTCACCCGGGTCGACGTGGCCGAGCCGCGCCCGACCGCCGACGCGGCGCCGCGACGGCTGTGGCCCGAGATCCGGGAGGGCGTGCGGTGGATCTACCGCGACTCGGGCCTGACCGCCCTGGCGCTGTCGACCCACGGCTGGTTCGTGGGCAACGCCGTCGTCGGGGTCGTCGTGACCCCGTACGCGCTGCTGCAGCTGCACCTGACGCCGTTCCAGCTCGGCCTCACCGGAGCGGTCGGTGGCCTCGGCGCGGTCGTGGGCGCGGCGGTCACGACCCGCGTCGGGCGGCTGCTCGGCACCGGCCGCACGATCATCGCGTGCCGTGCCGGCGACGCCCTCGCGGTGGTCGTGATGGCGACGGCGGGCTCGTCGTCCGGGCCGTGGGGGCGGGTCGTGCTGCTGGCCCTGGGCACCGGGATCTTCGGCGTCGGCATCGGCGCGAGCAACTCGCACGAGATGAGCTACCGGCAGCTGGTCACCCCGGACTCCCTGCAGGCACGCACCAACACCACCATGCGCTCGCTCAACCGGGCGGTCATGGTCGTCGTCGCCCCGGTCGCGGGCGTCGTGGCCGACGCGTGGGGCCTGCGCGCCACCTTGCTGACCGCCGCCCTGGTGTTCGCGGTGGGCGCCGCCGGCCTGGCCCTGACGCCCTTCCGCGCGGCCCGGGCACCGGCCTGAGCTAGCCGCCGTGCTCGGTGCGGTAGCGCAGCAGCAGCCGGTCGAGCAGGTCGGTCAGCTGCTGCTGCAGCTCGTCGTCCATCGCGGTGAACGCGTACGTCGCGCGCCCGCTCCGCTTGTCCTGCAACGACTTCGGGGCGGTGGCGACGTCGTCCGGGTAGCGGTCGGCGATGATGGTGTAGAGGCTCACCGCCGCCTTGCCCCGCTTCGTCGCCGCGAAGTAGTCGTGCCCGGTGGCACCGGGCCACACCAGGGAGGGCACGCCGTAGATCGTGCTGTCGACCAGCTCGGGCCGGTATCGGTCGAGCACCGCCCGGAGCCGCCGCTCCACGTCGTCGAGGTCGGTCGTCCGCTGCACGAGCACGATGCTGGCACGGCACGGGTAATCCCCTTGCCGTGCCACGCGGCCCGTCGCCACGCTCGTCCCATGCCCGACGCCTGGACCAAGCCGCCGTACGACCAGCTGATGACCACCGCGGACGCCGTCGCCGCGGCGCGGCCGGAGGTCGACCTCGAGATGGCGCGCGAGGTGTTCCGCGAGGCCGCGACGCTGCTCGACGACGGGCTGGTGCTCGACCACGTCGACGAGCACGACGCGCGGGCCGTCGTGGGCCTGCTGTGCGAGGACCTGCTCGAGCCCGACCCCGGCACGGCGATCCGGGCGCGCGCGCAGGCGGTGCGGGACGACCCCGGAGACCTGCACGACGTCGACGAGGTCGCTGCGGCCCTGCTCACCACCGCCGCGCTCTTCCAGCTCTGAGGCTGGCCTGGCCCGGCGCTAGACCCAGCGCAGCAGGCCGCGGCGCCAGGCGTGCGCCAGCCCCACCGCCAGCACGCCGAGGAAGACGCCCATCTCGGCGAGGGTGCGCCAGCCGAAGCCGGGCAGCTGCAGCACGGTGGCCCACGGCAGCAGGTACATCGCGTCCACCGCGAACACGACGTAGAGGTAGGCGTACAGGTAGTAGCGCACGTTGGTCTGCGCCCAGCCCTCGCCGACCGGGTCGACGCCGCACTCGTACGTCGTCAGCTTGGCCGGGGTGGGGGCGCTCGGGCGCAGCAGCCGCGTGCCCTGCGTCCCGGCCAGGAACAGCGCCGCGCCGGTCAGGACGACGAGCCCGACGATCGCGTACGGCGGCAGCTGGTGCACGACGTCCAGCCTAGACCGGCGGGAACGCCGTCTGAAGAATCTCCGGTCCAGATGCCGGGCGGCCGCGCATCCGGGTCGTGGGCGACCTACGATGGCGTAGGAAGTGACGCAGAGGCTCAGCGAGGCGATGACGGCGCAGATGAAGCACCCGACGAGTGGCAAGCAGGTCCGCAAGCTCGACCGCGTGGTGATCCGCTTCGCCGGGGACTCCGGCGACGGCATGCAGCTCACCGGCGACCGCTTCACCTCCGAGACCGCCGCGCTCGGCAACGACCTGTCGACGCTGCCGAACTTCCCGGCCGAGATCCGCGCCCCGCAGGGCACGCTGCCCGGCGTCTCGAGCTTCCAGCTGCACTTCGCCGACCACGACGTCCTGACGCCCGGTGACGCGCCCGACGTCCTGGTCGCCATGAACCCGGCCGCCCTCAAGGCCAACCTGGCCGACGTCCCGCGCGGCGCGATGGTGCTCGTCGACACCGACGAGTTCACGAAGCGAAACCTGGGCAAGGTCGGCTACACCGCCAACCCGCTGGACGACGGCTCGCTCGACTCCTACCACGTGCACGCCGTGGGGCTGACCTCGATCACGGTCGAGGCGCTGGCCGACTTCGACCTGACCCGCAAGGAGAAGGAGCGGGCGAAGAACATGTTCGCCCTCGGCCTGCTGTCGTGGCTGTACGACCGGCCCACCGAGGGCACCGAGTCGTTCCTGCACGCCAAGTTCGCCCAGAAGCCCGAGATCCTCAAGGCCAACCTGGCCGCGTTGCACGCGGGCTGGAACTACGGCGAGACCACCGAGGACTTCGCGGTGCGGTACTCGATCGCGCCGGCGCCGATGGCCAGCGGCACCTACCGCAACGTCACCGGCAACATCGCGCTGTCGTACGGCCTCGTCGTGGGCGCACACCTCGTCGGCCGGCCGCTGGTGCTCGGCTCCTACCCGATCACGCCGGCGTCCGACATCCTGCACACCCTCAGCGGGCTCAAGCGCTTCGGCGTCACGACGCTGCAGGCCGAGGACGAGATCGCCGGCATCGGTGCCGCGCTGGGCGCGAGCTTCGGCGGCGCCATCGGCGTCACCAGCACCTCGGGGCCGGGCGTCGCGCTGAAGTCCGAGACCATCGGCCTGGCGGTCTCGCTCGAGCTGCCGCTCGTGATCTGCGACGTGCAGCGCGGGGGCCCGTCGACCGGCCTGCCGACCAAGACCGAGCAGAGCGACCTGCTGCAGGCGATGTTCGGCCGCAACGGCGAGGCCCCGGTGCCGATCGTGGCGCCGAGCTCGCCGGCCGACTGCTTCGACGCCGCGATCGAGGCCGTGCGCATCGCGACGACCTACCGCACGCCGGTCTTCCTGCTCTCGGACGGCTACCTCGCCAACGGCTCCGAGCCCTGGCAGATCCCCGACCTCGAGAGCCTGCCCGACATCTCGGTGACCCTGACCACCGAGCCGAACGCCACGGACGACGACGGCGCGCCGGTGTTCCACCCGTACCTGCGCGACCCCGAGACCCTGGCGCGGCCCTGGGCCGTCCCCGGCACGGCAGGGCTCGAGCACCGCGTCGGCGGCATCGAGAAGGCCGACATCACGGGCAACATCAGCTACGACCCCGACAACCACGACGCGATGGTGCGCCTGCGCCAGGCCAAGACCGACGGCATCGCCAGCACCGTCGGGCCGCTCGTCGTCGACGACCCGGCCGACGAGCAGGGCCGCACGGCCGACGTCCTGGTGCTGGGGTGGGGGTCGACCTACGGGCCCATCTCGGCCGCCGTCCGGGCCGCCCGCCAGCAGGGCGTCCGCGTCGCGCAGGCGCACCTGCGGCACCTGAACCCGTTCCCCCGCAACACCGGTGAGGTGCTGCGCGCCTACCGCCGCGTCGTCGTCCCCGAGATGAACCTCGGCCAGCTGTCGATGCTGCTGCGCGCGCGGTTCCTCGTCGACGTCCAGGGCTACAACCGCGTGCGCGGGCTGCCGTTCACGACCGCCGAGCTGGTCGAGGCGATCAGCGAGGCGGCGGCCGGCAGCGGCGCACCGACGATCCAGGAGATCCACCCGTGAGCACCGACCTCGGCATGCCCACCGTGGGCGGGCTGGACGGCGTCCCGACGCTGGACGCCGACGCCCCGCGCCAGACCAAGAAGGAGTTCACCTCCGACCAGGAGGTGCGCTGGTGCCCGGGCTGCGGCGACTACGCCGTGCTGGCCACCATGCAGGGGTTCCTGCCCGAGCTCGGCCTGCGCCGCGAGAACGTCGTCTTCATCTCGGGCATCGGCTGCTCGAGCCGCTTCCCGTACTACATGAACACCTACGGCATGCACTCGATCCACGGGCGTGCGCCGGCCATCGCCACCGGGCTCGCCGTCTCGCGCCCGGACCTGTCGATCTGGGTCGTCACCGGTGACGGCGACGCGCTCTCGATCGGGGCCAACCACCTCGTGCACGCGTTGCGCCGCAACGTGAACCTCAAGATCCTGCTGTTCAACAACCGGATCTACGGGCTCACCAAGGGGCAGTACTCGCCGACGTCCGAGTCGGGCAAGGTCACCAAGTCGACGCCCGCGGGATCGGTCGACACCCCGTTCAACCCGGTGTCGCTGGCGCTCGGCGCCGAGGCGACCTTCGTGGCGCGCACCCTCGACTCCGACCGCAAGCACCTGACCGAGGTGCTGCGCGCCGCGGCCCAGCACCGCGGCTCCGCGCTGGTCGAGATCTACCAGAACTGCCCGATCTTCAACGACGGCGCGTTCGAGGTGCTCAAGGACCGCGACCAGGCCGAGGCCCGGCTGCTGCACCTGCGCGACGGCGAGCCGCTGCAGCTCGGCGAGGGCGACGAGACGCGCGTCGTGGTGCGCCGCGCGGACGGCGGGCTCGACGTCGTGCCGACGTCCGAGGTCGACCCGGCGGACGTCGTCCGGCACGACGCGCACGCCGACGACCCGACCAGCGCCTTCGCGCTCTCGCGCCTCGACACCACCGACATGGCCCACGTGCCCGTCGGCATCTTCCGCGACGTGCAGCGGCCGACGTACGACGACCTGGTGCGCGAGCAGGTGACGTCGGCGAGCGCGGACGGCCCGCCCACCACCGAGGCGCTGCAGGCGCTCGTGGCGGGCAACGACACCTGGTCCGTCGGCGCGTGACCGCGCCTGCTCCCGAAACTCCCTCGCAGCGGTTCGGCACGGCGTACGGCTTCGGCGCGTACCTGCTGTGGGGCGTGTTCCCGCTCTACTTCCACCTGCTGCGGCCGGCCGGCGCGATCGAGATCGTCGTCCACCGCGTGCTGTGGACCCTGGTGGTCTGCGCCGTCGTGCTCGCCGTGACCCGCGAGGTCGGCTGGGTGCGCACGATGGTGCGGCGGCCGCGGCAGCTGACGATGCTCGCCGTGGCGGCGTCGGTGCTGGCCCTGAACTGGGGCGTGTACGTCTACGGCGTCAACACCGGACGCGTCGTCGAGACCGCGCTCGGGTACTTCATCAACCCGCTCGTGACCGTGCTCGTCGGGGTCGTGGTGCTGCACGAGCGGCTGCGGGTGGCGCAGTGGGTGGCGGTCGGGCTGGGTGCCGTCGCCGTGACGGTGCTGACCATCGGCTACGGGCACCCGCCGTGGATCGCGCTGGTGCTCGCGGTGTCGTTCGCGACGTACGGGCTGATGAAGAAGCGCGTCGGCGCGGACGTCGGCGCCGTCGCGAGCCTGACGACCGAGACCGTGCTGCTGGCGCCGGTGGCCGTCGCGGCACTGGTGTGGCTGGAGGCCAGCGGTCGCGGGTCGTTCACCGGTCACGGGCCCGGCCACGCGGTGCTGCTGGCGTCGACCGGCGTGGCGACGGCCGTGCCGCTGCTGCTGTTCGCGGCGGCGGCCCGGCGCGTGCCGCTCGTGATGATGGGGCTGCTGCAGTTCGTCACGCCGGTCCTGCAGCTGCTGTGCGGCGTGCTGGTGCTGCACGAGCACGTGCCGGCCTCGCGCTGGGTGGGGTTCGCGATCGTGTGGGCGGCGCTCGTCGTCCTGTCGGCGGACTCGCTGCGCACCGCGCGCTCGGCCCGCGCGGCCGCCCGGGCGCAGCGCGAGGTGCCCGTGGTCGGCGCGACGCCCTAGTCGCGCCGCGCCTCGGTGACCAGCGCCTCGGCGACGCCGAGCATGATGCGGGCGTAGGGCAGCACCGCCCGGCCGCGCCGGGTCAGCGCCACCCCTTGCGGACCGCGGTCGAACAGCCGGCAGCCCAGGTGGCGCTCGAGCGTCTGGATCCGCTGGCTCAGCCCCGGCTGGGTGTACCCCAGCGCCGGGGCCGCGGCCGAGATCGACCCGACCTCCGAGACCTGCACGAACGCGCGCAGCAGCATGACGTCCACGGCACGGCACCCCTCCCCGGGACGCCCACCGCACGGCCCCACCGCCGCCCCGTCGTCCGATCCAACCCGGCACGCCCGTCACGTGTCAACCCTGCCCCCTGCCACCCGCCTCCGGCGACTCCACCTTCTTGAGAAGACGGCCCCATCAGCGCGCGATGAGGCCGTGTTCTTGAGAAGGTGCGCGCAGACCCGGGACGGCGGGGCGGGGTCCGGCGGAGGTAGGGGTGGGGTCAGGCGGAGCGGTCGACGACGCCGTCGGCGAGCATCTCCAGCGCGGTCTTGACGACGCTGCTGGGCAAGGGCTCGAGCACCTCGCGGGCGTCGTGCGCCCACTGCCGCGTCACCTCGCGGGCCCGCTCGACCGCGGGGTGCGCCCGCAGCAGCCCGAGCGCCTCGGCGTGCAGGGCGTCGTCGGTGAGGTCGGCGTCGAGCAGCTGGAGCAGCCGCGCGTCGGCCGGGTCGGTGGACTCGCGGGCCAGCAGCACCGGCAGCGTCGCGACGCCCTCGCGCAGGTCGGTGCCGGGCGTCTTGCCGGACTCCCCGGACTTCGAGGTCAGGTCGATGAGGTCGTCGGCCAGCTGGAACGCGACGCCGATCCGCTCGCCGTAGCGGCGCATCACCTCGGTGGTCGCGTCGTCGCACCCGGCGAACCACGCGCCGAACCGGCCCGCCGTCGCGATCAGCACGCCGGTCTTCTCGGCCAGCACGGTGAGGTAGTGCTCGACCGGGTCCTGGCCCTCGGCCGGCCCGACCGTCTCGTGGATCTGCCCCGAGCACAGCACCTCGAAGGTGAGGGCCTGCACCCGCACGGCCTCGGCACCGAGGTCGGCCACGACCTGCGAGGCCCGCGCGAACAGCAGGTCGCCGGTGAGGATCGCGACCGTGTTGCCCCAACGCTCGTTGGCGCTCTGCGAGCCGCGGCGCATGACCGCCTCGTCCATGACGTCGTCGTGGTACAGCGACGCCAGGTGCGTGAGCTCGACGACGACCGCGGCCTTGACGACGTCGTCCGAGACCTTGCCCGCCTGCGGCCCGACCTGCGACGCGAGCACGGTCAGCAGCGGCCGGAACCGCTTGCCGCCCGCCTCGAGCAGGTGCGCCGCCGTCATGGCGATGTACTGGTCGACGTGCCCGACGGACTCGCGCAGTGCCGTCTCGACCCGCGTCATCGCGTCGGCGACGACCGCCGACAGCTCGGGGTCGTCGAGCGGCAGGCCGAACGCGTCGGCCCCCGACGCCGGCGTCGTCACGACGAGGCCCTGGTGCTGGTCACGTCAGCGACCCTACGGGAGGAACAGCGCGGAGCGGCTGGCCAGGTCGAGCAGCGGACCGGGCAGGACGCCGAGCACGAGCGTCATCAGCACGCCGATGCCGATCGCGATGGTCGTGAAGGCGCTGGGCGCGGCCACGACCGTGGCGTCGGAGTCGGGCTCGCTGAAGTACATCAGCACGATGATGCGGACGTAGAAGAACGCCGCGATCGCGCTCGACACGACGCCGACCACCGCCAGCCAGGTCCCGCCGTGCGCGATGGCCGCCGAGAACACCGCGAACTTGCCGGTGAAGCCCGAGGTCAGCGGGATGCCCGCGAACGCCAGCAGGAAGAACGTGAACACGCCCGCGAGCACCGGCGAGCGGCGGGCCAGGCCGGCCCACTGCGACAGGTGCGTCGCCTCGCCCGCGGTGTCGCGCACCAGCGTGACGACGGCGAAGGCGCCGATCGTGGTGAAGCCGTACGCCGCGAGGTAGAACAGCGAGCCCGCGACACCCGTCTTGTCGAAGGCCAGCACGCCGGTGAGGATGAACCCCGCGTGCGCGATCGAGGAGTACGCCAGCATGCGCTTGATGTCGGTCTGCGTGATGGCGAGCACCGAGCCGACGAGCATCGTGGCGATGGCCACCGCCCACACGACCGGCTGCCAGTCCCAGCGCGCGGCGGAGACCGCGACGTAGAACACGCGCAGCATGGCGCCGAACGCCGCGACCTTCGTGCAGGCCGCCATGAAGCCGGTGACCGGCGTCGGAGCGCCCTGGTAGACGTCCGGGGTCCAGGCGTGGAACGGGACGGCGCCGACCTTGAACAGCAGGCCGATCGCCACCATGGCCACGCCCACGAGCAGCATGCCGTCGGCGTCCGAGCGCGTGCCGATCGCCGCCGCGATGTCGCCGAGGTACAGCGAGCCCGAGAACCCGAACAGCAGCGCGGCGCCGAACAGGAAGAACGCCGACGAGAACGCGCCGAGCAGGAAGTACTTCAGCGCGGCCTCCTGCGAGAGCAGGCGACGCCGCCGGGCCAGGCCGCACAGCAGGTACAGCGGCAGCGACAGCACCTCGAGCGCGACGAACAGCGTCAGCAGGTCGTTCGACGCGGGGAAGAGCATCATGCCCGCGACCGAGAACATCGTCAGCGGGTAGACCTCGGTCTGCACCCAGCCGGCGCGCGCGGTGGCGGCCTCGTACGGCGAGCCGGGGATGCTGGCGCCCTGCGAGGTGAAGGCGTCGCCCTCGGCCCCGAGGAAGCGCTCGGCCATCGTCAGCACGGCGAGCACCGCCAGGACGACGATCGTGCCCTGCAGGAACAGCGCCGGCCCGTCGATCACGACCGCCTTGGCGAAGGTCGTGGCCTTGCGGTGGTCGGCGGCCAGGACGACGGCCACGAACGCGGCGACCAGGCCGACCAGCGCGATCGTGACCTGCACGCCGTAGCGCCACCGCCGGGGCACGAAGGCCTCGACGAGGACGCCGACCAGCGCGGCCCCGAGGACGATCAGCATGGGGGCGACCAGGTGGTAGGAGACCGAGGGCGCGTTGACCTCGGCCGTCACCAGCGCGGCGGCGCTCACTTCGCGGTCCCTTCGGCGACGGGGGCGACCTTCGGCGCGGGATCGGTGACCCCCACCTGGGTCATGGTGTGCTTCACGGCCGGGTCGACGACGTCCAGCACGACCTTCGGGAACACGCCCAGGCCGATGATGATGAGGACGACAGGCGCGACCACCCAGGCCTCGCGGGCCGTGAGGTCCGGCGTGCCGGTGAGCTCAGGACGCGGGCCGGTCATCATGCGCTGGTACATCAGCAGGATGTAGACCGCGGCCAGGATGATGCCCACGGTGGCGATGACACCCGCTGCGGGGTACCGGCTGAACGTGCCCACCAGCACCAGGAACTCGCTGACGAAGCTCGACAGGCCGGGCAGCGCCAGGCTCGACAGACCGGCGATCAGGAAGACGCCCGCGACGAGCGGCGTCACGCGCTGCCACCCGCCGAAGTCGGGGATCCGCCGCGAGCCGCGCCGCTTGACCAGCATCGCCGCCACCAGGAACAGCGCGGCGGTCGAGAAGCCGTGGTTGACCATGTACAGCGTCGAGCCGGACTGCCCGGGCGACGTCATGGCGAAGATCCCGAGCACGATGAACCCGAAGTGCGACACCGAGGTGTAGGCGATCAGGCGCATGACGTCGGTCTGGCCGATGGCCAGCAGCGCGCCGTACACGATCGACACCAGGGCCAGGACGATGACCACCGGGGTCGCCCACTTCGAGGCGTCCGGGAACAGCGGCAGGCAGAACCGGATCATCCCGAAGGTGCCGACCTTGTCGAGCACGCCCACGAGCAGGACGGCGACGGGCGGGGGCGCCTCGGCCGCGGCGTCGGGCAGCCAGGTGTGCACCGGCACCATCGGCGCCTTCACCGCGAAGGCGAAGAAGAAGCCGAGGAACATCAGCCGCTCGGCGCCCACGCCCATGTCGAGCCCGGTGAGCTGGGTGAGCAGGAAGCCGTGGTCGCCGCCGGGGCCCGCGACGTACAGCGCGATGACCGCGACGAGCATGATCAGCCCGCCGGCGAGGGAGTACAGCAGGAACTTCACCGCGGCGTACTGGCGCTGCGCCCCGCCGAACGACCCGATCAGGAAGTAGACCGGGATCAGCATGGCCTCGAAGAACACGTAGAACAGGAACACGTCGGTGGCCGCGAAGACGCCGACCATCATCGTCTCGAGCACCAGGACGAGCGCGAAGTAGTTCTGCTCGCGCCGGCCGACCTCGGGGACGTCGTGCCAGGCCGCGAGGACGCAGATCGGCGTCAGGGCGGTGGCCAGGGCGATCAGCACCAGCGCGATGCCGTCGACGCCGAGCGAGTAGCTGACGCCGAACTGCGGGATCCACTCGTGCAGCTCGGTGAGCTGGAACTGCTGGTCGCTGCCGCGGTCGAACTGCAGCGCCATCAGCACCGTCAGCACGAGGGTCAGCACCGAGACGCCGAGCGCGACGTGCTTGGCGCGCGAGGCCAGCCCGCGCGGCAGCAGCGCGACGACGGCCGCGCCGACGAGCGGCACGGCGCCGAGGACCGTCAGCCAGGGGAAGCTCATCGGATCACCGCCAGGGCCGCGAGGACGACGACCACGCCGGCGAGCATGCTGAGCGCGTAGGACCGCACGAAACCGTTCTGCCACCTTCGAAGTCGGGCCGAGGTGCCGCCGACGAGAGCGGCGAACCCGCCGACCGCGCCGTCGACGCCCTTGTTGTCGACGAACACCAGCGACCGGGTCAGGTGCTGGCCGGGACGCATGAGCAGCGCCTCGTTGACGTCGTCCTGCAGCAGGTCGCGGCGCGCGGCGCGGGTGAGCAGCGAGCCGGTCGGGGCCACCTCGGGCACCGCCTCGCGCACGTACCGCAGCCAGGCCAGCCCGATGCCCAGCGCGACCAGCACGAGGGTGAGCGTCATGAGCACCGGCACCGCGATCACCGGGGCCTCCTCGCCGTGCTCGCCGACCACGGGGGCCAGCCAGCCGGTGATCGCCCCCGTGGGGCCGAGCACGAGGCCGAGGAACGCCGACCCGACGGCCAGCACCATCATCGGCACCGTCATCGTCAGCGGCGACTCGTGCGGGTGCACGTCGTCGTCCCAGCGGCGCTTGCCGTGGAAGGTCATGAAGAACAGGCGCGACATGTAGAACGCCGTCACGCCGGCGCCCAGCAGGGCGCACAGGCCGAAGACCCACGGGCGCCAGCCGTCGCCGACGAAGGCGGCCTCGATGATCTTGTCCTTGCTCCAGAAGCCGGCGAACGGCGGGACGCCGAGGATGGCCAGCCAGCCCAGGCCGAACGTCACCCAGGTGACCTTCATGACCGCCGACAGGCCGCCGAAGCGCCGCATCTCGACCCGGTCGTTCATGCCGTGCATGACCGAGCCGGCCCCGAGGAACATGCCGGCCTTGAAGAAGCCGTGGGTCAGCAGGTGGAAGATCGCGAACGCGTAGCCCACCGGCCCGAGCCCGGCTGCCAGCATCATGTAGCCGATCTGGCTCATCGTCGAGGCCGCGAGCGCCTTCTTGATGTCGTCCTTGGCGCAGCCGACGACCGCACCGAACAGCAGCGTGATCGCGCCGACGATCACGACCACCAGCTGCGCGTTCGGCGCCAGCTCGAAGACCGGGTGCGAGCGCACCACGAGGTACACGCCGGCGGTGACCATGGTGGCGGCGTGGATCAGCGCCGACACCGGCGTCGGGCCGGCCATCGCGTCACCCAGCCACGACTGCAGCGGGAACTGGGCGGACTTGCCGCAGGCGCCGAGCAGCAGCATCAGGCCCATCGCCGTGAGCGCGCCCTCGGACGCGCCCTGCGCGCCGTTGAAGACCGAGCCGAAGTCGACGGCGCCGAACTGCACGAACATGATCATGATCGCGACGGAGAGCCCGAAGTCACCGACGCGGTTGGCGACGAACGCCTTCTTGGACGCCGCGGCGTACGCGGGGTTGTGGTTCCAGAACCCGATCAGCAGGTAGGACGCGAGACCGACGCCCTCCCAGCCGACGTAGAGCAGCAGGTAGCTGTCGGCCAGCACCAGCAGCAGCATCGAGGCGACGAAGAGGTTGAGGTAGCCGAAGAAGCGGCGGCGGTCGGCGTCGTTCTCCATGTACGCGATCGAGTACACGTGGATGAGCGAGCCGACGAACGTCACCAGCAGCGTGAAGGCCAGCGAGAGCGGGTCGAGCAGCAGACCGGCGTCCAGCTTGAACGACCCCGCGGGCACCCACGAGAACAGGTGCTGGCCGAACGACCGGTCACCCGCGTCGCGGGCGAGCAGCGCGAAGAACAGGACCGCCGCGACGACGAACGACGCCCACGAGGCGAGCGTGCCGACCAGGTGGCCGACGCGGTCGGTGCGGCGACCGCCGACCAGCAGGACGACGGCGCCCAGTAGGGGCAGGCCGACGAGCAGCCAGGTCAGCGAGAACACCCCGGACGCGGCGGCGGCGTGGAACGCCTCCCCGCTGCCCTCGGCCGCGAGTACCGATGTGGTGGTCATCTGCGTATCGAATCCGTTCCGGTTCTCGTGCCCGTCAGAGCTTGAGCAGGTTGGCGTCGTCGACCGAGGCCGAGCGGCGCGCGCGGAAGATGGTCAGGATGATCGCCAGCCCGACGACGACCTCGGCGGCCGCGACGAGCATCACGAACAGCGCGACGACCTGGCCGTCGAGCGTGCCCTGCATCCGGGCGAAGGTCACGAACAGCAGGTTCGTGGCGTTGAGCATCAGCTCGACGCCCATGAACACCACGATCGCGTTGCGCCGCAGCATGACCGTGGACGCGCCGATCGCGAACAGGATCGCCGCCAGGTAGACGTAGTTGGTCAGGCTCATCGCCGTCCTCCCTGCTCGACGTCGTCCTCGATCGCGGCGACCGCCTGCTCGAGGTCGTCGACCGGTCGCACCTGCTCGCGCACCCGCAGGACGCGCGAGACCGACAGCTCGCTCGGCGTGCCGTCGGGCAGCAGCGCCGGGGTGTCGACGGCGTTGTGGCGCGCGAAGACGCCGGGCGCGGGCAGGCCGGCCGGCAGCCGTCCGGTGCGGAAGCGCTCCTCGGCCTGCACGCGCTGGGTGCGCTTGATGCCGAGCCGCTCGCGGTGCGCCAGCACCATCGAGCCCATCGCGGCCGTGATGAGCAGCGCGCTCGTGACCTCGAACGCCCACACGTACTTGCCGAAGATGAGGTTCGCGATGCCCACGACGTTGCCGTCGGCGTTGGTCGCCGAGAGCCCCACCGGGCTGGCGAAGGTGACCGACCCGACGGCCGTGATGATCAGGACGCCGAGCGCGAGCGAGAGCAGGACGCCGACCCAGCGCTGGCCCGTGATGGTCTCGACGAGGGAGTCCGAGGAGTCGACGCCGACGAGCATCAGCACGAAGAGAAACAGCATCATGACGGCGCCGGTGTAGACGAAGACCTGGATCACGCCGAGGAAGTCGGCGTCCTGCACCAGGTAGAACGCGCCGAGGCTCACCATGACGACGGCCATGCCGAGCGCCGCGTGCACGGCCTTGCGGGCGAACACCAGACCCAGCGCCGCGAGCACCATCACCGGGGCCAGCACCCAGAACAGCACCGTCTCGGCCGAGCCGGGCGTGGCGTCGCCGGCGGCCATCAGCTGCGCGGGCAGCGAGAGCGCGGTCATCGGCGGGCCTCCTCGGCGATCTCTTCGCCGGCCGTCTGCGGGCCGGTGGCCACCTCGGACTCGCCGCTGCGCGCGACCGTGCCGTCGCCCGCGGCCTGCGCGTCGACCCAGGCCTGCTGGTCGGGCGTCGAGCGCACGACCTCGCCGCGGTAGTAGTCCTTCTCGTTCTTGCCCTCGGGCATCGGGTGCGGCGGGGCGAGCATGCCGCCCTGCAGCGGAGCGAGCAGCTGGTCCTTCTCGAAGATGAGCTTGCCGCGGTTGTCGTCGGCCAGCTCGTACTCGTTGGTCATCGTCAGCGCGCGCGTCGGGCAGGCCTCGATGCACAGGCCGCAGAAGATGCAGCGCAGGTAGTTGATCTGGTAGACGCGGCCGTAGCGCTCGCCGGGCGAGAACCGGCCGCCCTCGGTGTTGTCGGCGCCCTCGACGTAGATGGCGTCGGCCGGGCAGGCCCAGGCGCACAGCTCGCAGCCGATGCACTTCTCCAGGCCGTCCGGGTGCCGGTTGAGCTGGTGGCGCCCGTGGTACCGCGGCTCGGTGGGGCGCGGCTTCTCGGGGTACTCCTCGGTCGCGACCTTGCGGAACATGGTCGAGAAGCTCACCCCGAAGCCGGCGACCTGCGGCGCGACCGTCGAGAGCAGACCCTTGCGGTCGCTCTTGCGCGGCGTGCGCGAGTCGGCGCGCCCGCGGCCACCGGCCGCAGGGGCCTGGTCGCCGGCGGGCCGGACGGGACGGTCAGCCACGGGGGTCCTCCTCGGACGGGGTCGTGGGCTCGGGCTCGGTGGTGGTGCTCGGCGTGGCACCGGCGCCGGCGGGCTGCAGGGCCCGCACGCGCTCGCGCGGGCCACGGCTGACGACCAGCGTCTGGCCGGGCAGCGGCGGCACCGGGTGGCCACCCGCGAACGGGTCGACCTCGCCGAGCGCCCAGCCGCCGTCGTCCTCGCGGCGCGCCGAGCGGGCGTCGACCGCCCACGCGATGCCGCCACCGACGACGGCGAGCACCCCGATCGCGATGAACAGCCCGCGCCGGCTGGTGTCGGTGATGTCGGGCAGGGCCCGGATCGTCGCGACGGCCACGATCCACAGCAGGGACGCCGGGATCAGGAACTTCCAGCCGAACCGCATGAACTGGTCGTAGCGCACGCGGGGCAGCGAGCCGCGCACCCAGACGAAGAAGAACAGGAACATCCAGAGCTTGACCACGAACCACAGCAGCGGCC
Organism: Angustibacter peucedani; assembly: GCF_054779595.1. Classification (NCBI taxonomy): domain Bacteria; kingdom Bacillati; phylum Actinomycetota; class Actinomycetes; order Kineosporiales; family Kineosporiaceae; genus Angustibacter; species Angustibacter peucedani. The sequence continues at coordinate 1,715 of NZ_BAAGXY010000035.1, read as the reverse complement.
ACCAGCCGTGGTTGAACATGCCGTCGTTGACGGCCGACAGCGGCCAGGGGGCGCGCCAGCCGCCGAGGAACAGCGTCGTGGCCAGCGCCGAGACGGTGACCATGTTGACGTACTCGGCCAGGAAGAAGAGCGCGAACTTCAGCGACGAGTACTCGGTGTGGAACCCGCCGGTCAGTTCGCCCTCGCCCTCGGCGAGGTCGAACGGCAGGCGGTTGGTCTCGCCGAGCATCGTCACCACGTAGACGAAGAACGAGAAGATCGCCGGGATGATGAACCACTGGTCGGTCTGCGCCGTCACGATCTCGGACGTCGACATCGAGCCGGCGTACAGGAACACCGGCACGAGCGAGAGGCCCATCGCGATCTCGTAGCTGACGATCTGCGCGCTCGAGCGCAGGCCGCCGAGCAGCGGGTACGTCGAGCCCGACGACCATCCGGCCAGCAGGATCCCGTAGACGCCGACGCTCGCCACGGCCAGCACGAAGATGACGGCCACCGGGATGTCGGTGAGCTGCAGCGGCGTGCGGTGACCGAAGACCGAGACCGCCGGGCCGAACGGGATGATCGCGAACGCCACGAAGCAGCAGGTCGCGGCGATGATCGGCGCCACGACGTAGACGACCTTGTCGGCCGCCTTGGGGATGATGTCTTCCTTCAGCGCGAGCTTCACGCCGTCGGCGAGCGTCTGCAGCAGGCCGAAGGGGCCGGTGCGGTTCGGGCCGGGGCGCTGCTGCATGCGCCCGATCACGCGGCGCTCGAACCAGATCAGCACCAGCGTGGTGACGACCAGGAAGACGAAGATCAGCAGGGCCTTGACCAGCACCAGCCACCAGGTCTCCTGGCTGAAGTCCGCGGCCCCGGGGCCGGCGGCCAGCAGCGCGGCGCTCATGCCGCACCTCCCCTGCTCAGCGTGACGACGGCTCCGGCGTCGACCCCGAGGGTCGCGCGCACGCGGTGGCCGGTCTGGTGGGTGGGCAGCCAGACGGCGCGGTCGGGCATCGGCGTGACGACGACCGGCAGCGTGAGGGCGCCGCGCTCGGTCGAGACGGTGAGCGCCTCGCCGTCCGCGACGCCGACCTCGGCGGCCGTCGTCGACGACAGCCGCGCGACCGGACGTCGGGCGGTGCCGGCCAGCCAGGGCTCGCCGTCCTGCAGCCGACCGCCGTCGAGCAGCAGGTGCCAGGTGGCGAGGACGGCCTGGTTCGGGCCGACCGCCGGCGGCTCGGCCGCGGTGGTGGTCGGGGCGGCCACGCGCTCGCCGTCCCACACCGCGATCTCGGCGGCCTCGGACCGCACCGCGGTCAGGTCGCGCAGGCCGAGCGCGACGTCCATCTCGTCGGCGACCAGGTCGAGCACGCGGTAGTCGCTCATGGCGCTGGAGGCGAGGACGTCGCCGAACGGCCGCTCGCGGCCCTCCCAGGTCCAGAACGTGCCGCCCTTCTCGGCCACCGGCGCGACCGGCAGGACGACGTCGGCGCGCTCGGTGACGGCACCCGGCCGCAGCTCGAGCGAGACGACGAAGTCGGCAGCGTCCAGCGCCGCCAGCGCGGCGTCCGGGTCGGGCAGGTCGGCCGGGTCGACGCCGCCGACGACCAGCGCGCTCAGCTCGCCCGCGACGGCCGCGGCGACGATGCCCGCGGTGTCGCGACCCGGCTCGGTCGGCAGGGCGTCGACGCCCCAGGCCGCCTGCAGGTCGACCCGCGCGGCGGCTTCGG